>JAIPDT010000083.1 GCA_021737545.1 Desulfobacteraceae bacterium | reverse complement strand
AGCTTCATGACGGGAGGCTGTACGATCGGCACCATGGCCATATAGGAATAGGCGGCAACCGCACAACTGCCGAGCAACTCCGGAGCCAGCTTGGCCCCCAGATAGATTGTAGTCGGGCCGTCCGCACCCCCGATAATACCGATTACCGCGGATTGAGCCAGATCGAAACCGAACAGGTGGGCGGAAAAAAAGGTTATGTATACGCCCACCTGGGCGCCCGCGCCCAAAAACAGAAGCTTCGGATTGGCCAGGACCGGACCGAAATCCGTCATGGCTCCCACCCCGAGAAAAATTAAGGGGGGAATGATTTCCCACTGAATGCCGTATTGGAAAAAACGCCATATAAGACCTTCACCGGGCTCCATCAGCCCCGTAAGCGGCAGGTTGGCCAGCAGAATTCCGAAACCTATGGGCAATAAAAGCAGCGGCTCGAACTTATGCGCTATGGCCAAATAAATCAAACCCGCGGCAATCAGCCACATAATCAGCATCTGGGGCGTAAGATACAGAAACCCGGACATATTGAGAAGTTCGAAGAGGTTATTCATCCGGGCCGCCTTTCTTCCCGATTTTATCCGTCACATATCCGGTAAACCGAACCGTGCAATAAAGCAGGAAAATACATACCATTACGCCGCATATACCCGAAATACCTATCTGAATCGCCTGAGCCATCGTTTTCTTCCTAAACCCTCACGTTTTTGCGAAAAAAGCCTGTAAAACGTCTTTGAAAAAACATCTTCCTGTGTAACCGGGCTTACCCCTTGAAAGCCCGGATCATTTCCTTATAATGCGCGGCAGGATCAACTGATGGGCCGGACATATCGAGGCCGGGTTCTGATAGACCGAACCGGCAAACGCCTGCAGATAACCGCGTAGCTCCTTAAGGTCGACTATTTCGTCTACAAGCCCGGTCTTTGCGCAAAAAAGCGGCCGAGAGGTTTCATGATACTTTTCAACAAGTTGATTCATTTTCTCAACCGTTGAATCCAGGGGCTTTCCCGCCTGTTCGTCCTTGATTAAACGTCTGGTATAAGTGGCCACCGCGGCTGTTTCCCCGTGCATGACGTAAATTTCAGTTGCGGCCGTGCCCAGGGTAAAGGCATTGTGCCTGTTGGCAGTCGGTCCTCCCATTATATAATGTGCCGCAGCCGAGCCTTTGCGCAATGTTACCAGCATCATCGGCACATCTGTCTGCTGAATTGAATAAATAAGACTCTGGCCAAGACCCAGCAGTTCGGCCTTTTCCGCGGTATTTCCGACATCAATGCCGGTGGTATCCTGGAACCAGATAATAGGGAGCCGATCCCGTCCGCACAAAGTCACGAACTCGTTCATCTTGATAAGGCCGCGCCGATAAAGCTTGCCGCCGATTCCGGGATAATCGGCATATTCCGGATACCCTTCGGGCAAAAATCCCTGGCGGTTGGCGATACATCCAAACAGCAGCCCGTCTATCTTGACCAGTCCGGTATAAACCTCAAAGCCGTCGTCCGGCCAAAACTCCATATGTTCGCTTCCGTCGACCAGTCTTGCCAGTATCTCCTCGAATTGATAGGTACGCTTTTGGTTTAACGGCAATAAATGATAAAGATCCTCTGCCGGATACGCCGGTGGCTTTGGTGCATCCACCCGGAAAAATTCAGGATCATAAGCCGGCAGCTTGGTCATGTAATCCCGCATGGCATTGAGCACATCTTCTTCTTTCTCAAAAACAAAGCGGAAAAAACCGGTTTCATCATGGTGAATTTCAACTCCGCCCGGCGGCTGAGCCTGGTGCCGCCTGGCGGCTTCAATAAGTTCTTTGGCGGATTCTGTATCAAAATAGCCCCTGGGGCTCATGCCGCTGACAATGCCAGCACCGCCCACGGCTATATTGCAGTTTTTATGTGCAAACAAAACGGTGGGGCTTATGCTCTGATATCCCCCGCCGGCCGGGTTTGTACCGTAAATACCTGCCAAAACCGGAATGCCCATCTGCTCAAGCTCTGCATGCCTGAAAAAAGTGGTTCCAGAGCCCCGGCGGCCCGCGTAGAATTTCTCCTGCTCGGGAAGTTTGACTCCGCTGCAGTTGACAACCCATACCAGAGGAATATTGAGCCGCTTGGCAAGATCGGTCACCCTGAAAATATTCTCCGGCTGCCCCGGAACCCAGGCACCGGCAAGATATTTGTTGTCAAAACCGATTACTACAGCCCATCGTCCATTGATCCTGGCCAATCCGTCCACCACATTGGTGGTGCAGTCTTCATTGTCGGCCGGATTATACACCATGTGAAGGGGCCGCCAGGTTCCCTCATCTATGAGGATCTCCAGGCGCTGCCATATGGTTAACTGCCCCCTGGAATTAATTTTTTCCCCGGGCAGACCAAAGTTTTTAACCGTTTCCCTGGCTTCCCGGATTTCCTGCTCAGCCTGTTCCAGTTGCCCGGCATTTTCCTGGGAGCGCTTTTTAAACTTGTCCTTAAGCCCTTTGCCGAGCGAGTCCATTTGTTTGAAATATTTATGCATACCCAGACCTCATCTGCTCTCACGATACTTTTCTTGTCTTTTCAGGCCGGCTTATTACTCCATAGTAAGCAGAACCGTATCCTCCTCTACTTCATCGCCGGGTTTGACCTTTACTTCTTTGACAGTCCCGTTACCCGAAGCATAAACCGAGGTCTCCATTTTCATTGCCTCCAGAATAACAACCTCGTCGTCTTCCTCAACCGTGTCCCCGGTTTCCACGAGAACATTGATCACTTTTCCTGCCAACGGGGCTTTGATCTCTTCTGCCATCTTTTATCTCCTCTTTATTTTCTGCATTCGGATTTTTATTTATTATTCCGGCTCCAGTACAATTTCTCCCAAATTCACGTCAGTGGAGGTTTTAACTTGAACCTCTTTTTTCTTATAGCCCGGCTGAACCGCCTGCAGGGTGTATAAATAATTGCTTTCAAGCCCTTCAAATACGAAGTCTCCCAAGTAATCGGTTTTAGTGGTACGGCCGGCTGAACCGTCATTTATGGCGACCTCGACATTTTCGGCGCAAACATCCTGTTTATCCGCCAAAACGACTTCGCCTGCAATCATTTTTTTGGGAAGCCCCAGGTAGAAAACTTTCGGGCTTGAATTGAATTCAGGCGACAAGGTTTCCACTGAAGCCTGCTTACAAATACCGGAAAGCCGGCTGTCAGGATCATCAAGATCCCCGAATACAAGAGCGCCGCTGGGGCAGGCTTCCACGCAGCGGGGCTCTTTCCAGCCCTGATCCAACAAATGTGCGCAAAAAGTGCATTTTTGAGCAACGTCTTTTTCTTCGTTCCAACTGATAACCCGGTAAGGGCAGCTATTTACGATTTCTTTGCAGCCCCTGGCTTTTTCCGGATCTATTATCACAATACCGTCATCCCGCATATAAACCGCACCTTCAGGAGATTTTTCGGTGCAGGGAGTAGTGTCGCACTGCTGACAGGGAACAGGCAGATAATCCACCTTGACTTTGGGACACCGGCCCCGCTCAATCTCTTTTACCTTCAGCCATGGTTTTGAGGCCTCGGGCAGTGCCAGGGAAAAAGGCGGATAGTCATTACCCGTAAATTCGTCCTTGCAGGCCAGAAAACAATTATAACATCCGTTACATTTGTTTATATCAATCAACATTCCATATCTTGTCATTTGTCAGCCCTCCCACTTCTCAATTTCAATCAGGCATGAATTGGGGGTCATGCCGGGTGCATTTTTCGACAGCATTCTTGAGGGGGTTAAAATATTGACACACCCCCCGCAATCGACGGAGTTCGGGTTGCCGGGCTCCAGAGGATCATAACTGGCCGAAGATGCATAACTGTGAATAATACCCGGGGGCACGCGTTCGGTAATAACCGCGATGCAAAGTACTCCGCCGCGGTCATTGTACAGCTTGATAATATCTCCGTTTTTAATGCCCCGCAATTCCGCGTCCTGTGGGTTGACCCTGGCCGGCCACCATGCATAACCGTCTTTATAAATCCGGTGCGTGGGGATATGATTTAGCCACTTGGAATGCTTGTCGTAATGGGTATGGAAGCTAAACCTTGGATGAGGGCTTATCAACTGCAGCGGATATTTTTTATACAATTCACTGCGGCAGCCTTCAAAACTGGGAATAAAGCGTGGCAGCGGCGGCCTTTCTTCATCATCCGGCATATTTTCCTTTAAGCTCTGAGAAACAAACTCGATCTTGCCGCTATAGGTCCCAAGCTCGTCGGCCTTGTCTGTATTGCGTTTATTGTTCAAGGGATCAGGAGTATCGCAATTGCGTCCTTCATAAAACCACCTTAATGCCGGTGTGGGTTTATAATCGTCTCCCGGATTAATCACGGCATAGCCTTTTTTGTCAAACTCCTCCCAGCTCATTATTCCGGGCATATCGGAAATCTCGTAAAACGCCTTTGCCCAGTCCACTGCGGTTTTCCCTTCGGTAAACCTTTCTTCCATGCCGAGTTTTGAGGCGATTAGGGCCAGGATGTCGTAGTCTGCTTTTGACTCCCATAAGGGTTCGATACATTTTTTCTGGCGAACGACTATCCTGAAATTGCATCCGATGCTGCCATGAATGCTGTAGCCCCCGGCAGCACCCCATTCGCCGATATCATCCCGTTCCAGACTGGTACAGGCAGGCAGAATAACATCCGCATACTGGGTTTCTCCGGTCCACCAGCAATCCTGGTTGACCACGAATTCAAGCTTTGGACTCTGATACATCCGGACCCATTTGCTTGTATCAGACATGGTACCCATAAAAGAGCCTCCGTAGCGGTAAAACATCCTGACCTCGGGGTAGCCTTCCATGGGATAAGTAAACGGGGTGAACTGCTGTTCCAGGGCATGACCGCAAAAGCCTTCGCCGTGCCAGCTTATGGGCGGGTCCAGAATGGCTTCCGGCAGTATCAGACGGTAGAGACGCTGCTTTGTCGGATTGCTGATCTGTTGATCCGCCGCCCTGGAAATCCCCATTCTGGAATCCGGATCTGCGTATCCGGGAAAATAAATACTGGTATCCGAGGGCGCGCCCATTGTGGTTCCCCAAATGCCTGATCCCGGCTTGCCGAGACCCTGCATTGCGGCCAGCAGAACCATCAACCTGGCCCATTCCGTACCATAGGCAGTGCGGCAGGCCCCTCCTTCGCCGCCTCTTGTTCCGGCCGACAGCATAGTGCGCCTGGATGCCCATTCACGTGCCAGGCTGCGGATTTTGCGTGCCGGAATACCGGTCTCTTCGGCGGCCCACTCAGGCGTTTTGGCCTGACCGTCATTCTCGCCCAATACGTACTTTTTAAACTCATCAAACCCGATTGTTCTGTTGGTGACAAATTCTTCGTCGTAAGTATTATCCGTAATCCATACATTGGCGATCGCCAGGGCCAGTGCCGTTCCTCCGTCCGGCTTGTGGGGCAGCCAGGTCCCGTCCATATGAGCCGCAGTATAGTTGTAATAAGGATCAAGAAAAACGGTTTTTATCCCTTTATCCTTTAACCACTGCCTCCAGATCACCGAATCCTGGCCCGTATAAATCCCCCTGGTGGTATCGGGATCATTTGACCAGAATACTATCATTTCGGTATTTTTGAGTGCATCCTCCAGAAGATCGTATTGCTCGGGCATTCCCAGGCGCCAGTAAAATCCCCAGGAATGAGTTGCGCCCCAGTGCCATCCTTCCCAACTGTCGGGGTTGTCCAGTACCGGCGTGTATTCGAGCATATCCATAAACCGCAGGAAGGGGCCCATCTTGTAGCCGACAATACCCCAGTTGTGATGAGAGGATGTCAGGCCGGTGATGGCCGGGCCGCCATAAGTTGATCGAATGCGCTGGATTTCGCCGGCCACAATGTCTGTTGCCTCCTCCCAGCTAATCCTTTCGTATCCGGATTTTCCGCGGTTTTGAGGATTTCTCTCCCCATTGGGGTCGAAATCCACGCGTTTCATCGGATACTTAATTCGGTCCTCTGAATAGAGCCGGTCTCTTTCGGTATAAACAAAGGGGGCGAGGTTGAATTTGTGCGGAGGGGAATAAGATTGCCCGCCCGCCTCGATGCACCACGGTTTAAATTCGCTTTCCTCTGCAATCAAAGACCTTATCCTTAACACCTTGCCATCCTTTACATACACGTTAATGGGCCCTTCATTGGTACAGCTTGTAAATACTTTTTCAGTCATTTTCCAACCTCTTGGTTATTTATGGAGTCGTAAAAAGCTTCTAAAAAGGCCTACCAAAACATAGACAAAGAAAATTTTTGATTTTATTTGTCTTAAAACTTTATCACCGGTTGGCTTTTCTGTACCCGAGTTGATCCAGGGCAATGATCCATTTGCAGATATTGGCCGAGCCCTCCACTATGTAGTAAGTAGGGGTATCCCGGAAAATCCGGGCCACCGGGTATTCGGTGGAATAGCCGTAGGCGCCCAGGATCCGCATGGCGTAATTTGCGCATTTATCAGCCGTTTCACCGGCAAAGTATTTTGCCTTGGCCACATCCAGCCCGTTGTTAAGATGCCCGTTATCCTTGGCAATGGCGGCCCTGTAAACCAACAACCTGGCGGCATCGATTTCAGCGGCCATCTGCGCGATCATATCCTGGTTCATCTGAAAATCGCCGATGGGCTTTCCGAACTGTTTGCGTTCATTACAATATTTGAGAACCACATCCAGCGCGCCCTGGGCGACGCCCACGGCGCCGGCCGCAGCGGAAAGCCGCGTGTGATTAAGTGAGCTGAAAACAATTTTAGCTCCCATTCCCGTGCTGCCCAGGATGTTTTCCTTGGGAACCCTGGTGTCATTCAGAAAAACCTCGCCCGACGGCGAACTGAAAGAACCCAGCTTATCAAGCCGGGTGGTTTTGACTCCATTAAAGTTTTTAGGTTCGAGAACAAAGGCGGAAAGGCCCTTGGAACCGGCATTGATGTCGGTATAAGCATAATAAATCAATACATCTGCGGCATCAGCATTGGAAATCCAGGTCTTGGAGCCATTTAACAACCAGTGATCCCCCTTGTCCTCGGCCGTGCTTGCCATGGCCATCACATCAGAGCCCGCATCGGGTTCGGTAATGGCAAAGCCGCCGATAAGATCCGCGCTGCAAAGACCGGGAATATATTTGTTCTTCAGATCCTCGGAGCCGTATGTAAGGATGGTATAAGCACAGCCCAGAACCTGCATGTTGACCTGAACCCGGAGGGAACTGCAGACCCGCGCGATTTCCTCGGTCACGATCATCGCAGCCATCCAGTCCATGCTTTCGCCTCCGTATTCCTCCGGGATAATGGTGCCCCAGAACCCCAGCTCCCCCATTGGCTTGACTGCCTCCTCGTAAGGAAAATAATGATCATTATCCCATTGATCCACGTTGGGGGCTATTTTTTTATTGGCGAATTCCCGCACCGCCTTGCGCAGCATTTTATGTTCGTTTGTAAGTAAAAAATCCATACGTCCAACTCCTTTAAATCGCCTGAATTAAACAGGCAGCATCCTTAAGCCTTTTTGAAAATATATGAAAGCTGTCCGTTTTCCAGCCTACACGCTTCGGTTGTCATCTCCATTCCTATACTGAGCTCTTCGAGTGCTATTGAGCTGTCTATTCTTCCGAATACCTTAAATTCTGCGTAATCCAGCACGCCTATACAGTAGGGCAGATCATTTTCAAAGCCTACAGGCGCGAACTGAAGTTGGCTAAAGCACATCAGTTTGCCCTTGCCGGCCACTTCCCGCCATTTCATTTCACTGTCCATACAGCGGAAACAATCCGCGCGCGGAGGGAAAAAAACGGTTCCGCACAAGCCGCATTGAGTGGCCATAACTTTGCCGTCTTTCAAATAATCGACAAAATCATTTACCTTGGTCTGGGCCGTAAAACTGACCACACCGAAGTTGCTAAACCGCTCATCAATATTTTTTTTCGTCTCGGCCATTATACAAATCCTCTGTATTAATATTGATTGGACAGTATAGTTACATTGCCGTAAATACCCACACCTCCGATATTATGTACCAGACCGATTTGAGGGTCCTTTACCTGCATTTCTCCGGCCTCGCCCCTTAATTGCAGCACAATGGTCCGCAATTGAGATCCTCCGGTTGCCCCGATGGGGTGTCCCTTGGACAGCAGTCCACCGTCGACATTAACCGGGATACTTCCTTCCTTGTAGGTTTCTTTGCTCCGTATCAGTTCATTTCCGCCTCCCGGTTCGGCAAATCCCAGGTTTTCATAGGCCATTATTTCGGCAATGGTGAAACAGTCATGCACCTCGGCCACGTCTATTTGCCCGGGGCCTACTCCGGCCATGGCATAGGCCCGGCCTGCGGCCTGCCCGGCAGCTCCGAGGCCGGTAAACAGGTCCCGTCCGCTCATGTTGACACTGGCGCTGGCCGCCCCCAGCCCTAAAATCCATATGGGCTTTTTACTGAAGGCTTTGGCTTTTTCAGCATTCGCTACAATTATGCACGAGCTGCCGTCGGCGTTGGCGCAGCAGTCTCCCACCCGCAGCGGGCTGGAAACAGGATTTGCTATCTTATTGCTGCTGTCATTAAACATATCCGGGGTAATGGCTTTGCGATAAACCGCACGATCGTTAATCTGCCCGTAAGTTGAAGCCTTAACCCGGACAGCGGCAAGATCATCGGGTGTCGTTCCGTATCGGTCCATATGGGCCTGTGCATGCATGGCGTAATAGGCGGGCATCATCGTGCCGAAAGGGCTTTCCCATTGAATATCAGCTCCCCGCCCCATACGTTCCTGGCTCTCGGATGACGAAATCTCCGACATTTTCTGAAAACCCAGGACCGCCACCACCTCGTGTAAACCGGATGCCACCATGGCATGAGCCATTTTCAGCCCCGTACTGCTTGAAGAACACAATGTTTCTACATAGAAGGTCGGCTGGGAATTTAATCCCAGGTGCTCGGCAATAACAGCCGCAGGCGATCTCTGCTTGTCATACTCCGGAGCCGAACATATTACCGAGGCGTCTATATCCCCGGCTTCGGCGCCTGCATCCTTTACGGCCTCTTTAAAACCATCAAAAGCCAATTCGCGTATGGATCCGGGGTAATTCCTGACGAAATTGCTCTGACCGACCCCGATAATGGCTGTTTTTTTCATGGCCTGATCTTCTCCTGTGCTTTTATAGGATATTTTTTTTGCAAAGCCGCATCTTTGATAGAAGATACAAACTCAAAAGTCAATAGTAAAAGGAAAATTTCTGCAATTTAATATATTTTTTAATAATAAAAGGAAATTTTTAATTGACAAATTGATTATTATTTGCAATAGGTAAACATTATAAACATGCCCATACCCGCAGATTTAGCGGGGTAAATGACGAAATGATCTGATAGCTTTAATAACTTCGGCCGGAACGGCGGAGAAAATGAAAAATAAACAGGATCATGGAGGTAATTAATGCCATCAAACACAAAAAATTCAAAAGCCGGCCCGGAACAATCCTCTGAAAAAGAGCTGCCCGCAGTCGGAGCTGAAAAGACGGTCATCAAGTCTCTGGGCTTAAGCGGTGGCATTTTCGGCGCCGTACCCTGTTCAATTGATGTCAACAACGGCAAGGTGATCAGGATCAGGCCGCTTCATTTTGATTCCAGATATAATCCGGAGAAGTTCAACCCCTGGAAAATGGAAAAAAACGGCAAGAGCTTTGAACCTCTCATGAAGGCCGCCCCTTCTCCCTTCTCGCTTGCTTACAAAAAAAGGGTCTATTCCCCAAACCGGATTAAATATCCTTTAAAAAGAGTGGACTGGGACCCGAATGGCGAAAGAAATCCCCAAAACCGCGGAAAAAGCAAATATAAGAGAATTTCCTGGGATGAAGCAGCAACTATCCTCGCAAACGAAGTAAGAAGGGTACACAAAGAATACGGACCTCTGGGCATTCTGATCCAGGGCGACGGCCACGGGGAATGTAAAATGATTCATGCCCCGCATGGCAGCCCCACCCTGCTCTTTGATAAAATGGGAGGTTTTACCCAGCAGGTCAGAAACCCGGATTCATGGGAGGGCTGGTACTGGGGCTCCAAGCATGTCTGGGGCTCCGGTCTGATCGGTATGATGGCCCCGAATGATAATATCGTCAAGGATATCACGGAAAATAGTGATATGGTAGTGATATGGGGCGGCGACCCCGAAACCACTGCCTGGGGCTTCCGGGGCCAGCTCGCCAGCCGCCTGCTGTTTTTCTGGTCCTCGATCGGCATCAAGCAGGTATATATCTGCCCGGATGTAAACTATTCCGTTGCCATTCATGCCGATAAATGGATTCCCATTCTGCCCAATACCGATTCGGCATTGCAACTGGCCATTATTTATATGTGGATTACGGAAGGCACATACGACAAGGAATATGTAGATACCCACACCGTAGGCTTCGACAAGGTCAAGGAATATGTATTGGGCGAAGAAGACGGTGTGCCCAAAACCCCTGGATGGGCTTTTAAAAAATGCGGCATACCACCGTGGACTATCAAGGCGCTTGCCAGAGACTGGGCTCAAAAAATTGTTACAATCGGCCATTATTTCGGCGGGGGTATGGCGCGTGGCCCCTTCTCCCATGAACCGGCCCGGTTGGAATGTATCCTGCTGGGCATGCAGGGACTGGGCAAGCCCGGAGTCCATCAGTCCCAGATTGCCTATGTGGGCATGCCTCGCAATATTATAGGCGGGACCGGTCATATGGGAATGTTTGAAAACCTTTCCAGGCATCCTCTGGGGCAAAGATTACTCAAACCTCACCAAACCACCCCAACTGCCTGGGGCAAACAGCTTCTGCCCAAAACCCTTATTGAAAAAGCCATTCGCGACGGCAAGGTTGAATTCTGGGGCAACGGCTCTCATGAAGTGCCGGTGTCAGACCAGTTCAAAAAATACACTTATCCGATCCCGAAAGAAGAAGGGGGCACGGAATTCCACATGATCTGGACCGATACCCCCTGCAGGACCACATGCTGGAACTGCGGAAATGACGTGGCCGAGGCTACGCGGGATCCCAAGATTGAGTGTATTGTGGCCCAACACCCGTGGCTGGAAAACGATTGCCTTTTTTCCGACATTATCCTTCCTTCCAATACCACTTTGGAGGTGGATGATATTATGCCCTGCATCCGCCAGGGCGACAGCTTCCAGAGCGTACTTTTGATGAAACAGGCCATCCAGCCCGTCGGCGAATCCAAGAGCGACTTTGAAACGGTATGCGAGGTAGCCAAAAAGCTCGGCATGGAAGAAGAGGTTACTGAAGGCAAATCCACGGAAGATTTACAGAAAGTGGTTTTTGAAAGCATGAACCTTGGCGGGGATATCACCTGGGACGAATTCAGGGACAAACAATATTATGTTATCCCGGTTGCAGAAGACTGGGAAAAGGATCCTGCAGGGCTTTATAACTTTTACAAAGACCCGGAAAAGCATCCTCTGCCCACCCCGACAGGCAAGCTTGAATTTTGGTCCGAATCCATTGCCAGGGCGTTTCCCCATGACGACGAACGGCCGCCGATGCCCAAATAC
>JAIPDT010000082.1 GCA_021737545.1 Desulfobacteraceae bacterium | reverse complement strand
TCATCTGAGAGTTCAGGATAATGTTCAGGCTCAATGGATACCATCTGCGCCGAGAAAACCGGTTGTACCGGCAGAGAAAATACCGCCAGAACGATCAGCCCGAGCAGTATCCTTATCATCTCAGGAATCTTCGGTTTCATCCGACTCCCCTGTTTCCATCCGCCTGGGCTTGTTGTCTATATTATCCGGAGCTTCCATCTTTTTGCGGTCTTGTTCGACCACGCCCATATCCCTGAATTTTCGGGCCGAAGCCAGCACTCTTCGTTCCAGGGAGCCCACGGTCCTGTTATAGTCTGAAACGCACCTGTCAAGATCCCTGCCCAGCCGGTTGAAATGCTCTATCATTGTATATACCCGGCTGTAGAGTTCACTTCCAAGGCGGATCGCCGCCCTGGCATTTTCCACCGCGGTTTCCTGGCGCCAGGCGTATGCCACGGTCTTTAACAAGGCGATAAGCGTGGTGGGAGTCGCCAGTATCACCCCTCTGACGGCCCCCTCTTCAATCAGGCCGGGACGGACAGATAAGGCGGCGCTGAAAAAATTCTCACCCGGTATAAACAGCACTACGAACTCGGGGGTAGGCTCGAGCCTGCGCCAGTATGACTTCTGAGCCAGCCTATAGATATGGGCCCTTAGCTGATCCGCATGATGTTCAAGGTTCTGCCGGGCCTGTTCGCCGGATTCGTTTTCCAGGGAATCCAGGTAAGCGGACAGGGGGGCCTTGGCGTCAACAACAATCTGCCTTTTGCCGGGAAGTCTGACGATCATATCAGGCCGCTGTCCCCCTTCCCCGGTATCCGTCGCAGGCTGTTCATAGAAATCGCAATGGTTCTGCATGCCTGCGATTTCGGCCACTCGCCTTAATGTTATCTCGCCCCACCTGCCTCTTACCTGAGGCTGCCGCAAAGCCCGGGTCAGTTTGCCGGTTTCCCTGTGCAGATCCTGCTGGCTGCGGGCCAGAGAGGAGACCTGCTGGGTAAGACTGCCGTATGCATTCTGACGCACCTGTTCCATGGCATGAACCTGCCGTTCGAACTTTTCCAGGGCATCGAGAACAGGCCTGACGATTTCATCCGCAGACTGACGACTTTCGCGCTGCTCCGCGGCCCGTTGACGAAAAATCAGAAAGCCTATCGCCAGGCCGGCCAGAAGGCCCGAGCCCAGCCCTGCTGTCAGATAAAAACTTTCAGGTGAGACAGTCATATAGAAAAATTCATCGGAAAAACCGGGAAAAGCATCAGGCTTTCTGATTGCCGGGCGCAGCGCTTCTCACGTAATGGCCGCTTTTTCCGCCCGACTTTTCCAGCAGGCAGGTATCGGATACCACCATTTCCCTGTCGTGGGACTTGCACATATCGTATACGGTCAATGCCGAAACAGATGCCGCGGTCAGCGCCTCCATTTCCACTCCCGTAAGATCGTCGGCCCGCACCGCAGCCTCAATGCGGAAAGAACTTGCAGATTCATCGGGGTAAAAGTCGATCTGCACGTGCCGAATTTGAATCGGATGACACATGGGAATTAAAAGATGGGTCTGCTTGGCTGCCATGATGCCGGCAATACGGGCGGTTTCAAGAACATTTCCCTTGCGCACCCGGTCTTCGGCAATCTTTTGAAATGTTTCGGGGCTCATGGTCACCACGCTCATGGCAACCGCCCTCCTGGCGGTGGTTTCCTTGTCTCCCACATCAACCATTCGGACACGCCCGTTTTGATCCATGTGGCTGAAATCTGCCATATCTTCTTCTCCCGACATTTTGTTAAACAAAATATTCAGTCTTGCTTGTGACAGTCTGTTTTACCGAGTCAATCATCCGGGCCATGCAGGAAAGCACGTTATCCCTGATATCGCCCGCCACTGCAATAAGCATTATATCGTCGCCCACGGAAAGCTCTTTTTTTTCAGTGATTTCTACCAGTATCTCAACAATGCCGGGGGTTTGCTTCTCAGATTCTATAAGCCCCTCTATTTGATCGCTGTTTACCCGGAGACTAACACCTGATACACCCCGCCCGTCTCTTGAGGTGCCGCGGACCACTCCGTGATGGGTAAGTATCATGCCCACTCTGTGGAAATCCGGGTGTGCCCTGATTCTATCAACCAATCTGTTCTGATCCATTCGAGTATCCCCTTGAACCTTATAACTTTTACCTTTCATCCTGCTTTGCCCGTAAAACAAAATCTTGATCTTACTGACAGTAATAGTATATGCTATCTTTATTTTCAATTGTTTTTGTGATACACAGCAAGGATCTTAAGTCCGGTTTCAAACGCTTCCGGGACGGAAAAAGGACCGACCGATGAGCACACGCAAAACAATCTGTGATACCGAAGAAATCGAAATCATGATAGACAGGATGGGGCGTGAAATCACGGAATCCCGCAGGGATATCGAAAATCTGGCTCTGGTCGGCATCCATACCCGCGGAGTTTATCTGGCAAGACGTCTGGGAGAAAAGATAAAAAAGATATCATCAATCCAGGTGCCCACAGGTGATATGGACATTAACCTGTACCGCGACGACTGGACGGGCATCGGCCATCAGCCCGAGGTCCGCTCCACCCGGATCGATTTCAACGTCAGCCGCAAACAAATTATTTTGACTGACGATGTGCTTTATACAGGCCGCACGATCAGAGCCGCCCTGGATGCAATAATCGATTTCGGTCGTCCCCTGCGCATCGAACTGGCGGTATTAATAGACAGAAATCACCGCGAGCTGCCAATACAGGCAGATTATACGGGCAAATTTGTAGAAACCAGACGCGAAGATGTTGTAAACGTACTCCTGGCAGAATACGACGGCATAGACCGCGTTGATCTGCTGACAAAGTAAGAAAGTATACAATGGGGCGGAAAGAACACTTACATAAGGCACCCGATACCATAAGGCTCGGCATTCTCACGGTTTCTTCCACCCGTACTGAAAAAGAAGACCAAAGCGGGCAGTGGATAAAAAAACAGGCGGAAAAGGAAGGGCATCTGGTTGCAGTCTACAGGATAATCGCAGATGATCACCGCAGAATTACCAGAGCGGTGACAGACAGCATAAACGCACACAGCCCCCACGGCATGATCCTGACAGGCGGCACCGGAGTGAGCGCCGCGGATGTGACCATAGAAGCTCTTCAGCCGATGTTTTCCAAGGAATTAGGGGGATTTGCCTCCCTGTTTGCATGGCTCAGCTTTGAAAAAATCGATGCAGCTGCGTTGCTGTCACGTTCGGCGGCGGGTGTGATTGGCCGTACCGCGGTATTCTGCCTTCCGGGCAGTCTCGATGCCTGCAAGCTTGGATGCAGGGAATTGATTTTTCCCGAAATAAGACACATTGCCGCACACCTTAACGGATAGGCCCGCGGCAAGCACATATACACTATTTGCAAGGAGAAATGTCTATGTTCGGTATAGGAATGCCCGAACTAATTCTTATCCTGGCCGTTGCACTTATCATTTTCGGCCCCAAAAAACTGCCTGATCTGGCAAAATCGCTGGGAAAGGCGGTAAGCGAATTTAAAAACGCCACCCAGGAATTCAGGGACTCCATGGACGATGAAATAAAGGACGTCAAAAAACCCTTCGACGATGTGGCCCGGGATGTAAATCAGATTGAAAACCGGGAAAAATACCGGCCGGATGAGGTATTCCAGGGCTCGCCAGAAACGGAAAAACACGCACAGGCAGAGGAAAAACAGTTTGCTGATAATGGCGGCAACTCCCCCGAAGAAAGCTCGAACGCCCAATCGGAAGAAAACGCTCCGGACAGATAACAAATAATGGATGAAGAAGAAAAACTCCCTCTGACAGCACATCTCGAAGAACTTCGAAACCGTATGATCCGGTGTTTTATAGCTGTGATCGCCGGTTTTGTTGTTGCCTACATTTTCAAAGAACAGCTCTTTCAAATCCTGACCCGCCCACTGATCCGGGTTATGGAACAGGGCGATAAGCTTATTTTTACCGGTATCCCGGAGGCGTTTTTCACCTACCTTAAGGTCTCGCTGCTGGCGGGCCTGATGCTGGCGGCACCCTTTGTCATATACCAGTTCTGGATGTTTGTAGCCCCGGGGCTTTACAAAAATGAGCGGCGCCTGATGATTCCCATTGTTTTCGTATCCGCGTTTTTCTTTATCGGCGGCGCACTGTTCGGTTATTTCATTGTGTTTCCATTCGGATTCAAGTTCCTTCTGGGGTTTGCCTCGGATACCATAAAGCCCCTGCCTTCAATGAAAGAGTATCTGAGTTTTTCATCCAAACTGCTGCTGGCTTTCGGCTTTGTCTTTGAACTGCCCATCGTGATCACCTTCATGGCCAGGCTGGGGTTGGTGACCGTTCCGTTTTTAAAGAAAAACCGCAAATATGCCCTGCTGATATTCTTTGCCGGCTCGGCACTCCTGACACCGCCGGACGTAGTCACCCAGGTTATGCTTTCATTGCCTTTGATGGTGCTGTATGAAATCAGCATTATCGGTGCCCGGGTTTTCGGCAGGAAAAGACAAGGCCCTGAGGAGGAAGAAGACGAGGAGGAGGAAGAAGAGTAGCGCAAATTTCAGGGGTCCGGCTTTAATTTTGTCCGAATAACAGTTGACATATAAAGCCATTATTGATAGAAAAATATATTTGCAAGTTCAGTGATAAAATAAATAATTGACGGATATATTGTAACCTGTTTTCGAAGGAGGAAGGCATGAGCAAACGTTTAGGAATTTTGTCTGTGGTCGGATGTGTAATTGCGGTATTTCTGGCAGCCGGGCTTTACGCGGGCACGAACATTCCGGATACCGTCGAGATGAAGAATGAAAAGGCGTTTGACCAGCACCGTATGCCGATCGTCGAGTTCTCCCATCAGAAGCATACTGCGGACAAACCCGACGGATACGGCGTTAGCTGCGGGGAATGCCATCATGACGAAAACGGAGAGCCTCTGACCGATCTGAAGGCAGGCGATGAAGTACACCACTGCTTTGAATGCCACAGCGGCAAAGGCGCCGGAACACCCAAGGACTTCATGGGACCCCCGCCGGATGCAGAGGCATTAAACTCCTACTATACAGCAGTTCATGTAAATTGCGTAGGCTGCCACAAAAAACAGGACGGCCCGAAAGCCTGCAACCAGTGCCACACCAAAAAATAGCAAAAGATTAAAAACGGGGGACGGATTTTCCGATCCGCCCCCGTTAAATAGATTAAGACCCGGTATGTTTGTATTTTTCTGCCGCACGCACAAGTGATCCCGCCCAATCGGGTGCGCCCAGGGCATGGATATGAGTATAAGTTGCCAGCACGTTTTTGTAGAGCAATCCATCCCTGCGGTTTACCATTCCCCTCCCTTTTTTCATGGAAAACAGCAAATCCGACTCTTTGCCTTTCCATTCCAGGACCCGGGAATAGTGAAATTCGTGCCCCCGCAATTCCATACCGGTGCGAAAATACGGATTTTCGCCTTCCACGGAAACAATCGTATAACCATGCCCCTGGGGCCGACGGGAAAAACCGAACACAACCGGCAGCACTCCGGCCATGGGATATGTGTTATCAAGCACCAGAGATTCACCCAAGTACATAAGCCCGCCGCACTCGGCATAAATCGGAAGGCCGCCGTCGGCTGCATTCTTAAGAGCGTTCCGGAATCGAAGATTTTCAGCCAGCCGCCGGGCGTGGGTTTCCGGAAAACCGCCGCCTATATAAAGAGCGTCCACATGGGGCAAGACCGTGTCGGTTAAAGGACTGATAATAGTAAGTTCAGCCCCCCCGGCTTCCAATGCTTCCAGATTTTCCGGGTAATAAAACTGAAAAGCCGAATCTCTGAGCACCCCTATGCGTACCCGCGCCTCTGATCCGCCATACTCGGCTTTTGAAAAACCTGCGGGCCCCGGCGGCGGCACCAAGGTGGGGGAAGACTCCGGGCAAAGCGGGTTTGAGGCGGGTTTTGTTGCAAATTGCATCAGCCGGTCCAGGTCGATATGGGATCTGGTAATTCGCGCGGCAGAATCGATGGCATTGGCGGCCAGCTTATGTTCCGGCGTGGGAATCAGCCCCATATGCCGTTCCGGAATCCCCTCTTGACTGAGCTTGGGGACCGCGCCGAGCACAGGGACTCCGCAATGGCTCTCTATACTTGTGCGCAAAATCCGTTCATGACGACTGCCCGCCACGCGATTTAAAATCACCCCGCAAATGTTTACATCCTGATCAAAATGAAGGCAACCCAGAACCACGGCCGCCATGGTCCTGGTAGTTTTGGTGCAGTCAAGGCAAAGTATTACGGGCGCGCCAAGCGTCTTGGCCAGAGAAGCTGTACTGGTTGTGCCGTCTGCATCGAGTCCGTCATAAAGTCCGCGGTTGCCTTCTATCACGGACAGATCGGCATCTCTGGAAAACTTCAAAAAAGACAGACAGACACTGTCTGTTGAAAACAGGAAGGAATCAAGGTTATAGCAGGGGCGGCCCGCCGCCATGGCAAGCCACCCCGCGTCAATATAGTCGGGACCTTTTTTAAAAGGAGCTGCGTTTTTGCCGAGTCCGGCAAGTGCCGAAACAATGCCGATAGATACAACCGTTTTCCCCGAGCCTCCGGACATTCCGGCGATCAATACACGAGGGATGGCAATCGGTTCAGCCTCCATTTGCGTACGACTCGGCCGCTTAAAAAAACAACAGTAACGACGAGGAAAGCGCGCCAATAAGGCGGGCGCGTGCGGCCGTTGCCCTGTTATTCGTTCTCATGTTCGGCAGCCGATTGCTTGCCTGCACCTTTAAGGCCGTACATTGAAGTGCTTCCGCTTGACCAGAACTCCAGTATGCCTTCATTAATCATCTGGGTGACGATCTTTTTGGCTTCCCTGGGCTTTGCATCCAGAATCTTGGCCAGGTCGCTGAAATAAAACTTGGACTTGGACTTGGATTTTTTCTGCAGGCCTCCAATTATTTTCTGTTTGGATTCTTCGTAGTCCAGTGCCATAACGCGATGTCCTTATAATGTTAAATGGGGCGTTGCGGCGCGGTTTACACCGCGCCGCAACGCGCTTTCCTATAGCCCGGTCTATTACCTGAATCTGCTCTGCTAGAACTTAAACTGCGTAGTCTGACGCCAAGTATAGTATGCCGGGTCACGAAAATCGTCAATAAGATGATGCGTAAATTCAAGATCGCATTTCTCAAAGAAACGCTCCCAACCGATCCTCTCGGCCCAATCCCCCAGGCGCTCGTACTTATTGGCGTCTGCAGCGTAGGCCTCAACGATTTTCTTTATGGTTTCCGATGTTTTCGGCCAGCGCGGCGGCTCATTCGGGATAAACGCCACTGCCACTTTGGAAAACTTGGGCGCGGAAATCCGGTTGGAAACCTTTCCGCCCACCATCAGCACAATCCCGTCGCCTTCCTTGTCCGCCAGCGGCAGGCAGGGGCACATGGTGTAACAGTTGCCGCAGTACATGCAGCGGCTGTTATTTACCTCCACACTGTTGACGGTCTTGCCCTCGATTTCAACTTTCTTGGGCTTAATGGCAGCGGTCGGGCATGAAGCGATAGCAAGCGGAAGTTCGCACATCTTGTCAATGTACTCATGATCCACCATGGGCGGCTTTCGGTGATAGCCCAGGATAGCAATATCCGAACAATGCACCGCACCGCACATGTTAAGGCAGCATGCCAAAGAAATTCGCACATGGGCCGGCAGCCGCATGTTCTGGAAATCCTCGAACACCTCGTCCATGACGCCCTTTACGGGGCCGGAGGCGTCGGTTGCCGGTGTGTGGCAGTGGATCCATCCCTGGGTGTGAACAATATTGGTAATCCCCGCGCCGGTACCTCCCACGGGGAACTTGTAGGAGCCGCCGGGAAATTTCCGGCTTTGCAGATCATCGATTAACGGCTGGACCTTGTCCTTGCTGTCAACCATGAACTCCACGTTGTTCCTGGTGGTCCACCTTACATAGCCCCCGCAGTACTTATCAGCTAGTTCGCAGATTTCGCGAATCAAGCTGACACTCATCAGGCGGGCGCCGCCTACGCGAACCGTATATACCTCGTCGCCGGTCTCGGAGACATGCACCAGGACCCCGGGCTGCAAAATTTCATGATACAGCCACTTGCCCTTGTTGTTCTTTATGACCGGCGGATAAAACTCCTCGTAATTTCTCGGACCGATATCTGTAATCCGATCCTGCATCGGATTTTCGGGATCGTATCCTGAAGAAATAAAAGCCATGATCAACCCCCTTCTTATCTCTGGTGATGTTTACGGAATTCGTTGATGTCGCGCTCCCAGCCGCCTTGCACTTCCTCTTCCTTCCAGAAGATATAGGGATTGTGCCGCGGTTCGGATACGTGCTGCGGGATCGGGTCAACTCCGGTGACCTCAAGCAGCTTCTGGAATCCCTGGCGCTTCATTAACTCGCCCAAACGCTCGCGGTTTTTGCCCTCTTCCATCCACCAGTCCCAGATGGATTCAATGACATCTTTGACTTCCTGGTAGTCGTTTTCCTTGTTGACCTCCACAAAGGGAAGCAGCAGGGAACCCATCTGAGCACCATCGAGGATGGGCGCCTTGGCGCCGACCAAAATGGAGCATCCGGTCTGCTTGCCGGGGCGCAGAGCGCGCGGCATTACATTGATGCAGTGCATGCAGCGGGTGCACTCCTTGTTGTTGATCTCCAGCTTGCTGTTTTCATATTTCATGCACTGAGTCGGGCAAAGATCGATGACCTCTTTTTGGATATCAAAGGGGCCCCAGTCGCGGCCGGAATGGGAGCCGCCGTTGGGCGGGAACTCGCCGTTGACATACCCTTTGACCGCATCCTGATCAACGCGGATATCGTCTTTCCAGGTCCCGATAAAGGACATGTCCGCCCTGGCGATTGAAGCCACACAGCAGTTGGGACAACCGTCGAACTTAAACTTAAACTTGTAGGGAAATGCCGGACGATGCAGCTCGTCCTGATACTCCTGGGTCAGGTAAGTGCAAAGATCCTGGGTATCATAGCAGGCATACTCGCAACGGGCAGCGCCTATGCAGTCAGAGGGCGTGCGCAGGTTGGAACCCGATCCGCCCAGGTCCTGGTTTAGTTTATGGGTCATTTCATAGAAGATTTCCTCAAGCTGAGGAGTGGTGGTGCCAAGGAAAATGATATCCCCGGTGGCACCGTGCATGTTGGTCAGCCCGCTGCCTCGGAATTCCCACAGATCGCAAAGCTGTCTTAGAAAATCCGTGGAATAGAAGTGTCCGGAGGGCTGGTTGACCCGCATCGTATGAAAATGCGCCACGCCGGGAAATTTTTCCGGCTGGTCGCAATAACGACCGATCACGCCGCCCCCATATCCGAACACGCCAACGATGCCGCCATGCTTCCAATGGGTTTCAGCGTCCTTGTAGGAAAGTTCGAGTACTCCCATCAGGTCTTCAATAACATCCTGAGGAATCTGGAATTCGACATTGTTGACATTCTTTGCCCTTGACTCGGCCTCCAGCTTCATGTCCGACACAAAACTCGGCCATGGTCCGCTTTCAAGCTGATCGAGCAAGGGGGTTTCATGCTTTGCCATTGTCATACCTCCCTTTCATTAAAATTAAGCCACATGTCTATCAAAAATGCAAACCGTCCACACTTTTTGCAAATACTGTTAGTTATTAAAATACAACCCCATAAAAGATTTTATTTATAGAATCATTGCACTGCATTGTCAATAAAAAAGGGGGAATTTTCATGCCCGGCCGAACTCTTTGCTTATGATTTTTGGCCCTCTATTTCCCGGACTATTTCAGGGGCCACCTCATAACCCAGTTCCCGGGCCCGACCGCAGTGATAAGCCGCTTTTTCAAAATCCCCTTTTTCCAGGTAGGCAATAGCCAGATTATTATGGGCGACTGCGAAATCTTCATCTATTTCAAGCGCCTTCAAGCCGGTTTCAATACTTTTGTCCACCTGTCCCGCAAAAAGATAAGCATTGGCCAAAGTAGCATAAGCCTGGATGAATCTTGAGTTGAACTTCACGGCCTTTCCCAGGGCGGCAATCGCCTCTTCGATGTTTCCCTTCTGAAGCTGGACAAAACCTATGTTTCCATACCCTTCGGCAAATCCGGCCCTGACCTTGACACTCTGCTGATTGTAGTCCAGACAGCCGTCGATATCTCCGCGCTGAAGACGAATGCCGCCTAGCTGCACGTACGCCTCGGCAAAATTGGGGCTGCAGCGTATGGCCTCCTTGAACTCTTCTTCTGCTTCATCAAATCTTCGCAGCCCCAAAAGCGCTGTTGCCAAGTTATAATGGCTGTTGCTGCAGTCGGGGTTTGACATAATGGCAAACCGCTGCTCCTGGATATACTGATCAACTGTTTTTTCTGTGTTTTCTTCTGTCATAAAGCTCCTTTTTGTATTGCAGCAAACCTGCTTTTTTTTGTCTAAAATATCGGGCAATACTAAAAAAGCGGGCTTAATATTGTCAAGAAAAATCCCCTATATTTCTATTGACACCCCTTGCAGGAATTTCTAATAATCGGGATATTAGGGATATTATATTTAATAACTATTTGCGGGACAAATGACGCGAGAAAAGGAGGAAATATGCAGCCCGGATGTTATACCGCCCTGATAACGCCTTTTGATCAAAATGGAATCAACGAGGCGGGTCTGGAAAAACTGATTTCGTTTCAGGTGGAAAACGGTATCACCGGTATTCTGGCAGTAGGCACCACCGGGGAAAGCCCTACTCTGGACTGGAACGAACACATAAGCCTAATTGACCTCATCTCCGGACAGGCGCGCGACAAGTGCACCTGTATAGCAGGCACAGGAAGCAACAATACTGCCGAAACCCTGGAAGCCACAAAGCACGCAGTAAAATCCGGCTGCCAAGCCGTATTGCTGGTTGATCCCTACTACAACGGGCCGAGTTCCCTGGAAATCAGAAGAGAGTATGCGGCCCCGGTTGCGGATGCATTTCCGGAGACCACAGTGATCCCCTATGTGATCCCGGGACGCACCGGTGCCCAGATGTTTCCGGAGGATCTGGCCCTGCTGTTTAAGGAGCATCCCAATGTCAGCTGCGTAAAAGAGGCCACCGGCAGCCTGGACAACATGCGCCGGACCCGGCAATGCTGCGGAGACAAATACCTCATTCTTGCCGGAGACGACGGTATAACCTATGACATGATGACAGATCCCGGAATCAAGGGCGGCGGGGTGATCTCGGTCATGTCCAACATCATTCCCGGGGCTGTCTCTGAAATGGTAAGCTTTATCCTGGACAGTGACATGGACGCGGCGGAAAAGGTTTTTAACGATTTAAAGCCCCTCTTTGACTTAGTTACCGTCAAAACCACGGAAAAAACTCCTTTCGGAGAAGTCACATGCCGGTCCAGAAATCCGGTTCCGGTCAAAACCCTGATGCAGGTGCTCGGCATGCCTTCCGGCCCCTGCCGCCGTCCCCTGGGGAAAATGACCCGGACCGGGCTTGAAACCGTGCTTAATGCTGCGCGGAAGGTTCACGCAAGCGCCCCGCACGTGTTTGCGCCGGTGGCCGATTTTTTCGGC
>JAIPDT010000081.1 GCA_021737545.1 Desulfobacteraceae bacterium | reverse complement strand
ATATAAATCCCGCCGTCTTTGTTGATCTCTGCCAGGGCACGATTGTCCAGCCAGGGGGAAGGTTCGGCAAAGGCTGAGATCGGGCCGGTCTTGGGCACGGGCCGCCCGATCAGAATATAGTCTCTTTGTTTAGAACTGGCAGGAGACACCAAGCCGGGAAATGCAGTTGACATCCCGACAGCGCCAAGACCCAGACTCATATTTTTGATAAATGTTCTACGACTAATGCCCTTTTCACCATGTTCATCCATAATGCTGCCCTCCTGTTGGTTTTTAATTTTGTCGCCAAAGTTCACTAATTATAACCCGCCGGCATATATTCGCCCACCGGCCCCTTATTGACATCCTCCATATTAGCCGGGATGCCCTGTAAGTTAAGTAATAGTGAAATCATAAAACAATCCGTTGAAAATTAAATGCAACAGATTCGAATCGCAGCAGGATGATCAGGGTTGTAACTGCCAGGTATGAAAGATTGCTGCAGCATCATTATTGTTGGGGTCTTCAGGTTTATTTTTTAATTGTATCTTCTCTGAAATTTGATATCAAAATTGTTCTGCATAAAGCAAATTTTTTCGTGGAAAATATAGTTGATTTCTCGGTTTTCCTGTGTAAGAACTTAGCGCCAAGCCCTTCTACAAGTTTAACATTGAATGGATTTTCATCTTAATAATTTTGCAAGACAAAGTAAATATTTTATAATGGAAATTTTCTCTACTATCATCCCCATATTTGCCGTCATCGCAATCGGATGGGCTGCCCGTCAAAAGGGATTTATACCAGAGGAATTTCTGAGGCCTGCCAACCAACTGGTTTACTATGTAGCCATTCCCGCCATGATTTTTCTTTCAATAAGTCAGGGCTCAATGATTATCGATTTTAACAGCCGGGTGGCTATTCTTACACTCATCCCGCTGGTCATCTTTTTTTTTGTGGCATGGGGAGCCGGCAGTCTGGTTCATATGAAAAGCAGTCAGTCCGCCACCTTTATACAAAGCTCATATCACGGCAACCTCGGATATATCGGGCTTGCGGTTGCCTATTACTTCCTGGGGGATCGGGGTCTTGCCAGTGCCGGCATACTGGCCGGGTTTCTGATGATTCTGCAGAACTTCCTTTCGGTTTTTATTCTCCAATACTATGGTGGAAGCAATGCGCCCGGGAGACGCGCATTTGAGATGCTGCAAAAAATAGTCGGCAACCCGGTGATTTTTTCCGCATTCGCCGGAATATTGTTTTCCGCCTTTAAAATATCGCTTCACCCGATTATTATTCGCACCCTCGATATCATCAGCGGAATGGCCCTGCCGCTGGCGCTTTTGCTTATAGGGGCCTCGCTTTCTCTGCGTTTGATCGGGGCACGGCTTTTTGCGGTCCTGACCTCCGGTCTGCTAAAACTGATCCTGCTTCCAGGGGTAGGGTTTTTCCTGTATCGCCTATGGGGAATACCGGCTTCCGCCTATCTGCCGGGACTTATTTTGCTGGCAGCGCCAACCGCAACCATCACTTATGTAATGGCCGGAGAAATGAATGGCGACAGTGATTTTGCCGTGGCAGCCATTTCCACCAGCACGCTGTTCTCGGCCCTGACTTTTCTTTTTTGGCTGCACCTGGCGCGATAATACATTGTGCGGGGCAATTTTGACAGTCTCGTAAAAAGTCAATTTTTAGATGGCAAAGTAAAAAGTTCAAGATCAAGGCGCGCAAATATCGAGGAATGCAGAGTACTTAATCGTACGTGAAATTCTGAAGATATGCAGCGCAACGCAGATATTGGACTTTTTACTTTGCCATCAATTTTATTGGTATCAGAATAATATATAAGTCATTATTCCGGCAAGAGGCGGAAAAATCGAAACCAATGCCAACCTCAAAAGCGTGAATCTATACCCGATCAGGGCCAATTCAAATGCAATAGTTAACACCCCCCACATGGACCAGCCTGTAACAAAAGCCACCACCGTACCCAAACCGGCTCCTGATTTAAATATTGAGGCGATGATGGGAAAAGATATATAAGGGCCGCCCGGAATCAGGGCCCCGCCTATACTCCCGATAAGAACTCCCTTTAAACCGGCCTCTTCACCCAACCAGCTTTGGATTAATTCCGGCGGAATTACTACCTGCATAAATCCGGCCATTATAAAAGCCATTACAAGTAATGGAGATATATTGATAAAAGTATTTTTTGCAATTGTAAGACCCTTTACATGAGAGTTATCGCCTCTTTTATAAGCGTAAACTGAAGTAAAAACCGCTATAAGAACCAAGAGAATTAAAGCAATAATCAAGTTTTCTCACCTTTCCCTTGTATTTCCCTGATCTGGTCTCTGACCTTATCAACATAACCGCTAAAAAATATATTGCCAAGCACCCCGACTATAATTGGAAATATTAAAGTTACAATGAACCTTATAATAGTAACTCTGGGGCCCAATAAAGCTACCTCCAAGGGAAGTCTGCTTACGCTCCATAAGTTCTTTGCAACTACGAAAGTTAAAGTTGTGCCTATTTCAGCACCGGAAAGTAAAAAAGAAGCCGCAATGGGATAAAAAAGATACGGCCCTCCAGGCAGCAGGGCACCGGCAACACCTCCCAACATTATCCCTTTTATGCCGGCCTCTTTACCCAACCATTTATTTATGGTTTCTTTGGAAACAACCGCTTGTATCATCCCTGCAAGGACAAAGGCTGCCATCAACAACGGGACCACCTCTATTAACATTTTTCCGCCTGCCATTAATCCCTGGAGGATTATTTCCGGTCCCTGGCGAAAAATCCCGATTATAACTAATAGAATTGTAACTACGGACATTATGATGACGGTTTTTTTCATTTCTCAGATATCCCCGATATATTCTTAACAACAACTACCCTGAATTTTATAATAAAATTTTCTTCCACTGCTTGTCTTGTCAAATTATTTACAACAGGGTTAATACCAGAACCGCCGGGCGGTGTCTACGGTAAGATAGCAGCTATTAAAGGTACGGTCTCGGAAAAATTGACGTTTAATAAATTTTTGTGGCATAGTTTTAATAAATAAACAAATTTTCTAAATATATATACCTCTTGCAGGCTGAAAAAACAGAAAACACCAAAGGAGACTGTTGATCATGACCGCAAAAAAACGACTGACTCAATGCGCCTATTGCAAAGGCAACACCTGCGATCCCTCCACAGGAATTAACGAGCCGATGCCCCCCATTGACAAGGCACCCCCCACCTGCCCCATGCGGAAATATGAAGAAGTAATCCGGCAAGGCAATACCCATTATCACAAAAAAAATATTCAGGAATTTGCCCGCCTGGCATCAGTGCAGGAAGCCCAGTGCTACGAAACAGAAGGCGGAGAAATAAAAACCCGTATCCCGAGGATAGAGGAAATTATGCAGTTTGCGGACAAATGCGGCTACACCATGCTTGGACTGGCTTTCTGCCTGGGACTGAGAGCCGAGGCAAAAAAAATTACCAGAATTTTCGAATCAAACGGTTTTGATGTGGCTTCTGTGTGCTGCAAAGTAGGCCGCACACCCAAAGAATCCATCGGGATAACCGGCGAACATAAAATCCGGGGTTCTGAAGCTATGGAGCCCATGTGCAATCCAATTGTGCAGGCTGAACTTTTAAACACCCAAAACGTGGATCTGGCGATTCTGCTGGGCCTGTGCGTAGGGCACGACACGCTTTTTATCAAGTATTGCAATGTTCCGTGCACGGTACTGGCGGTAAAAGACAGGGTTACGGGCCACAATCCCCTTGCCGCTATATATCTTTCAGAAAGCCCCTATTACGGACGTCTGCAGAAAACCGAAAAGCCGCAAAAGCCGAAAACCGAATGGAAAAAAGTGGATATAACGGTTGAAAAATAATTGACAGCATATACCTCTGGGTCGATTAGGCCCCGCGGCGAAGAATCTTGCGAAGCTGGGGCAGCGGACGGGTATTTATGATATCCGCTTTTGCAAGCCAGCCTCTTCGGGCTGCAATAATCCCGTTTTCCATCAGATCAAGATTGTCGGCGCTGTGAGCATCGGTTGAAAGCGCGATTTTAACCCCCATTTCCGCCGCCATTTTGCAGTAGTTATGGGGCAAATCCAGCCTGTCCGGCTGGGCGTTTAATTCAATGGCCACGTTGCGCTGATGAGCGGCTTCAATGATTTTTTCCAGATCAATGTCCATTGGATCGCGGGTATTGATCAAGCGGGCTGTAGGATGTCCGAGAATGTCTAAATTAGGATTATCCATGGCTCTTATAATCCGATCTGTCTGCTTCTTCCGGTCCAGGCGCTGCTGGTAATGAACCGAGCAAACAGTCAGGTCCAGATCTTTTAAAACAGAATCGGGCAGATCCAGGCTTCCATCCGCCAGGATATCGACTTCCATGCCTTTTAAAAGACGAATGCCTTTTAACTCTTCGTTTATCAGGTCGATATTTTCCATGTGGACGCGCAGTTCCTTTTCATTAAGCCCCCCGGCCATGGCCACCTTCTGGGAATGCTCTGTTATGGCCAGATATTCATATCCGAGGGCTTTTGCCGCCTCCGCCATCTCACGCAGGTTTCCGTGGCCGTCTGTTCGCCGGGTATGGGAATGCAGATCCCCCCGGATATCTGACCGCCTGACCAGCTTCGGCAACCTGCCGTCTTCGGCCGCCTCGATTTCACCAAGATTTTCACGCAGCTCCGGGTCGATAAAGGCGAGGCCGACCGAGGCATATACCTCTTTTTCCGTTTTCCCTGCAATTCGTTTTTCTCCATAAAAGACCCCGTATTCATTGATCCTGTATCCGCGTTCGATACCCAGTTTTCGAACCGCGATATTGTGGGCCTTTGAACCGGTGAAATAATGCAGGGCGGCCCCGTAGCTTACCTGGGCCACTATGCGCAGATCCACCTGCAGGCCTGAACGAAGAATCACGCTGCTCTTTGTTTTTCCGCGCGCCAGAACATTTTTTACGCCTTCAAACGAGACAAAGGCTTCCATAAGCTCCTGTTCTCTGCCCGGCCCGCAGCTCGCCAGGATATCGAGATCCCCCACGGTTTCCTTACCCCTGCGGAAGCTGCCTGCCACCTTGACCTGCCGCACCCCCTCTATCCCGCTTAGACGATCTCGAAGTTCTCGTACGAAAGGCTCTGCATCGCTCCAGAGCAGACGTCTTGCCCCTTTCTTTTTAATCCGCCCCAGGGAGTCAAGAATATTTTGCTGGGTCTTTTGGCCGAAACCGTTTAACTGCGCAATTTCCCCCTGTCCGGCCGCCTTTTCCATCTCCTCCAGAGTTGTTACCCCCAACTTCTTGTAAATATGAGAAATCTTTCGGGGTCCCAGCGAAGGCACTTTCATCAAATCAAGCAAAGATACCGGTACCTCGTTTTTAAGATCCTTGAGCTGCACAAGGGTTCCGCTTTCAACGATCTCACGAATCTTATCAGCCATATCTTTTCCGATACCCCGATACTGCGTAAGATCTTGTCCCTCTTCCACCATGCGGGCCGCCTGCTCTGAGAGCCCCTCCACGATGCGTGCAGCTTCCCTGTAGGCCCGCACCCGGAATTGATTTTCACCCTTGATTTCCATCAAATCCGCAACTTTGGCCAGAATATCGCGAATTTCGTTATTGTGCATTATCATTTACGTATCTCCGCCCGGCTTTTTATTCGTTTTGACATATCTTTTGCATTAATGATTTATTTGAAGTCCAGGGTCGGAAAATTGCGGCGTACGGCCGGAAAAACTGGAATTGTTCTGACCGGTTCAAGCTCCTTTTTTATTTTTAAGCCTGTACATAACTACCGCCCGTCAACAAGGCAGTCAAGCATTTTTCATTTTCCTTTTGCATCCGCAAAGCTAGTTTGCTATATTTTTTGAATATTGGGTAACAGCGGCACTCAGTTTACAAATGCAGACGCCTACAATCAAGGAGCACCTTCACCATGGCCATAAGCCGGGAACTTCTCGAAATACTTGTCTGCCCGAAATGCAAGGGCGGCATACACCTCAATGACAACAAAGACGGACTGGTCTGTGAAAACTGCCGGCTGGTCTACGAAATTCGTGACGATATCCCTGTGATGCTCCTCGACGAAGCAAAACCCTTAGATCAGTGATCCATGAGCCAACCGGCCTCTGCTGAACCTGCAAAGCTTGTAATCGGGGTTTTTACAGCCGAACCCGAGCTTATTATGCCGGTTGCCGGGCAGCTTTCTGAAAAATTCGGGAATATCGACCTTGAGAGCGACTGGTTTCCGTTTGATTATACGGATTATTATGAGCCGGAAATGGGAAGCGGCCTTATGCGCCGCATGATGGCATTCAAGCCCCTGATTGCCCAGGATGCGCTTGCCGGGATAAAACATGTAACAAATGAAATAGAATCAGACTTTACTGCAGAAGAAAAACGCCGTATAAACATCGACCCCGGATATTTACTTCGGGAACGCTTTGTGCTGGCCACGGCAAAAAATTTCTCACACAGGATATATATAGGCCGTGGAATTTATGCGGATTTGACCCTGGTTTACCGGAAGGGTGCTTTTCGCACGCTTCCCTGGACATATCCGGACTATGCGGCGCAAAACATGCTTGAATTTCTCCAGAGAGTCCGCAGCAAATACGTTTATGACTTAAAAAGCTTAAAAGAACACAGCCATGATTAAAAGTATGACCGCATTTGCCGGTGCGGAAAAAACAGACCATGGAATAAGCACAGCCGTTGAAATCCGGGGGGTAAACAGCAGGTATCTGGACATGGCGGTACGAATGCCGGCCTCCTATTCGGGGCTTGAGGATTTCATCAAACAGGCCGTAAGCAAAAAAGCATTCCGCGGCCGCATAGAAATACGGGTGACCATCAAAGAACCCGGGGCCGAAACCAGGGACTTTGCTGTCAACAAACCACTGGCAGAAGCTTATTACAATGCTTTGAACGAACTGCGCCGCCATCTTGACATAAATGAACCAGCGGGCCTGTCACATATTGTAAATATCTCCGGAATCATCGAAACAGTGGAAAATGAAAAAAACCTGGAAGCTGTTCGCAGCCTGCTGGCCAGTACACTGAAAGAAGCCCTTGAAACCTTTGATGATATGCGCAAAGCCGAAGGCCGTGCCATGGCGGAAGACCTTTTTCGGCGCCTGGAATTTGTAGAGCAGTGCATCGATCACATAGACAACCTTAGACAGGGGCTGTTGGAATATTACCACAAGCGTTTACAAAAACGCATACGGGAACTTACCGGGGATGCCGCAGAGATCGACCACTCGCGCATAGCCCAGGAAGCCGCCGTGTTGGCTGACAAAAGCGACATCTCGGAAGAACTGACACGCGCGAAAAGCCATGTTCAACAATTCAGACATATTATGGAAGGAGAGGAACCCGGGGGCAAGCCTTTAAACTTTCTGCTACAGGAATTTAGCCGGGAATTTAACACCATGGGTGTAAAAGCGGCGAATGCCGATATTTCCCATACGGTTGTTTCGGCAAAAACCGAGCTTGAAAAACTCCGGGAGCAGGTGCAGAATATCGAATAAACTGATTTTTTCAACCAAACCATTTACAGGAGCCGTACATGGACTATAATTTATTAAACATCGGTTTCGGCGGAACGATCGTCGCCGAAGAGGTTATCGCTATTCTCTCCCCCAATTCCGCCCCAATGAAACGTTTAAGAGAAGAAGCCAGAGACGAAAACAGGTTGATTGACGCCACCCACGGCCGGCGGACCCGTTCGATCATTATTACCAAGACCAATCATGTTGTGCTTTCAGCCATGCAGGCCGAGACAATTTCCCAGAGGTTTGCTGCGCTCAAGGAAAAGGATAAAGCCAGGACATAGAACCAGGCATGGATAAAACATCTTCAAAAAAAGGATGCCTTTTTATACTTTCCGCGCCGTCGGGCACCGGAAAGAGTACCCTGTGCCGGAGAATCCTTTCCAGATTCCCGCAGCTGCATTATTCTGTTTCCTTCACCACAAGGCCGCCAAGAACCGGTGAGAAAAAAGGAAAGGATTATCATTTCATATCAAAAGACGAATTCGAACAAATGATACGTGAAGACAGGTGGGCGGAATGGGCCGAAGTGCACGGACACTACTACGGCACTTCCGCAGAGCTGCTGGAAAACAAACTTGCCGCCGGCTGCGACGTGCTGCTCGATATCGATGTCAACGGAGCCAGACAGATCGTCAAACAATTTTCAGAAAGCGTGCCGATTTTTATAATGCCGCCCTCAATGGAAACGCTGCGACAACGTCTTGAAAACCGCAGCAGCGACCCGCCCGAAGTTATCGAAAAACGACTGAAGGCCGCGGAACAAGAAATCGCGTGCAGACATGAATACAGACATGTAATTGTAAACGACGATCTGGACGAAACGGTAGAAAACCTTGCCGCCCTGATCGAAAAATACCGCCGGTCCAAAACCACTTAAAACAGCTTCGCGAGAATGCGGACTAATCTTGAGTACCCGCGATTATTCAAAAACAGAAACGATCTCAGGGATCCATTCGGTTGCAGAGGCACTGGCAGCCCGAAGGCGCCGAATACACAGGATCTATATCAGCCGGGACACCCCGGCAAAACGTGTGGACAAAATCGCAGATCATGGCCGCAGGCTCGACATTCCGGTATCCGCCATCCCGTGCGAAGAGCTTGGCAAAATGACAAAAAATCCCCATCACCAGGATATCGCCGCCAAAACGGCCCCCTTTCCTCTCTCGGAATTCGGTGCCATGATAGGCAAGGCGAAAAAAGATCCTTCAGGCTCCTTTTGGCTGATCATGGACAGCATAATGGACCCCCAGAACCTCGGCGCACTGGTTCGCTCTGCTGTATGCACAGGCGTCTTCGGCATAATAATACCCAAAGACCGTTCCTGTGCGCCTACGCCAGCTGTATCCAGAGCCTCCGCAGGCGCGCTTGAGCATGCCCGGCTCTGCATTGTTACAAATCTTGCCAATACCATGAAGGACTTGAAAAACAATCATTTTTGGACTATCGGTCTGGATCAAAAAGAAGCCCGTCCCGTATATGAAACCGACATGACAGGCGCGTGCGTTCTTGTAATCGGAGGCGAGGACACCGGCATCCGCCCTTTGGTCAGGCGGCACTGCGATTTTCTGTGCCGTATACCGCAAACCGGGCCGATAGAATCTCTCAATGCTTCGGTTGCAGGCGGAATCGCCATGTATGAAGCCATGCGGCAGCGAAAAACAGAAAATAAAAAACAATAGAAAGGTCCGCACACAATGAGCAGTGCAGAAAAAATCACAAGAGATGCAAACGGAAAGCTGATTGTTCCAGACCATGTAATTATTCCGTTCATAGAAGGCGACGGCACCGGCCCGGACATCTGGCGGGCTGCCAGAACCGTTATCAACGGAGCTGTGGAGCATGTCTACGGGGGCAGACGGAAAATCGAATGGAAAGAAATACCCGCAGGCGAAAAAGGATACGAACAAACCGGTCAGTGGCTTCCAGAGCAGGCCCTGGAAATCATCAGAGAACATGTGGCAGCCATAAAAGGCCCTCTTACCACGCCTGTGGGAAAAGGCATCCGGAGTTTAAACGTCACCATACGCCAGGCCCTGGATCTTTATGCCTGCGTGCGGCCGGTAAAATACGTGGAAGGTGTTCCCAGTCCCATGAAACACCCGGAAAAAATCAACATGGTAGTATTCAGGGAAAACACCGAAGACGTGTATGCGGGCATTGAATGGCAATCAGGCAGCCCTGAGGCGCAAAAGGTGATTGCTTTCCTAAGAGACGAAATGAAAGCAGATCTGCCCGAAACAGCAGGCATTGGAGTCAAGCCGATAAGTGAAAAAAACACCAAGCGGCTGGTTGCAAGAGCTATCACCTATGCCGCGGACAACGGCTATCCGAGCGTTACTCTCATGCACAAGGGAAACATTATGAAGTTTACTGAAGGCGCTTTCTGTACCTGGGGCTATGAGAAGGCAAAGGAATCCTTTGCCGGGATCACAGTCACAGAAGACGAGGTATACAAAAAATACGACGGAAAAGCGCCCGAGGGGAAAATCGTCATCAAGGACCGGATTGCCGATATGCTTTTCCAGCAGGTGCTGCTCAGACCGGATGAATTCGGGGTAATTGCCACTCCAAACTTAAATGGAGACTATATATCAGACGCCCTTGCTGCCCAGGTCGGCGGGCTCGGAATGGCGCCCGGCGCTAATATCGGAGATAAATGCGCGGTGTTTGAGGCCACCCATGGAACCGCTCCCAAGTATGCGGGCCTTGACAAGGTCAACCCCAGTTCCCTGATCCTGTCGGGTGCCATGATGCTCGATTACCTGAACTGGACCGAAGCTGCGGACCGCATAAGACAAAGTCTTGGAGAAACTGTCAAATCCGGCAATGTCACCTATGACCTGGCAAGACAGATCCCGGGCAGCCGTACGGTGGGGTGTTCGGAATTTGCAAATGCTATCGTTGAGACTATCGGCCGGATGGAAGATGATTCGTAAAACAGCAACCAAAGTCGGCAGGGCTCTGTCGGACGCCCTGTTTCCGATGACATGCTGCGCCTGCGGCAGACTCATACAGCCCGAAGAAAAAACGGTTAAAACAGATATGGACGAGCTTGCCGGAGCTTCGCCGGAAAACGCATTCCGGCAGGTGATGCACAAATATATGTGCACTTCCTGCATCCCGGGTTACACGCCTGTTGAACCTCCATACTGCACCAGGTGCGGAGAACCCTTTAAAAGCAGGAGCGATAAGGATCACCTGTGCGGCGACTGCATCACGCGCAAAAAGCATTTCTCGTTCGCCCGGGCGTGTGCCGTATACGACGGGCCGGTCTTAAAGATGATTCAGGCTTACAAGTACAGCGGCAAAACCGTGCTGGCAAAGCCTCTGGGAACCATGCTTTATCTTGAATTTCTCCGGCATTTCAGACCGAAGAGCATAGATGCCGCGCTGGCGGTGCCGCTGCACGAAAAGCGCATCCACAGGCGGGGCTACAATCAGACCATACTCATGATAAGGCACTGGCCGGCTATAGCCGGAAAAAATTCCGGGCTTCCGAAAGCAAAAATCACCATAGAGACAAACGCACTCGTTCGCAGCAAAAACACGGCCGCCCAGACCGGGCTTGATCGGAGACAGCGTATAAAAAACATGAAAAACGCCTTTGAAGTCAAATCTCCCGAGAGGGTCGCAGGAAAAAAACTCCTCCTTGTAGATGACGTTTATACCACGGGCTCTACTGTGGAAGAATGCGCCCGCGTGCTCGACAAGGCCGGTGCGGCAGAAGTTTATGTGCTAACTCTTGCGCGCGCAGTATAAAAAGTTTATAATCAAGTAATGTTTCTGTGCCGCAAAAATAACCTGGTTTTCGCCCGGTTTTCAAATCTGTCGGCATATCCCGGTATCTTTCACGGGATATTTACCCGCTCATGCGGCAAGGGGCCGGAAAGCAGTTTTGATACAGATGCAAACAACTTTCACAACAGAACCGGCACCGAATCCGCCGCAGCGGTTATGGCAAAATGCCTTGGCGCCTCGGAATTAA
>JAIPDT010000006.1 GCA_021737545.1 Desulfobacteraceae bacterium | reverse complement strand
GGTTTCAGTTCCGCCGTAGCTGCTGCGCTGTCAATTGCGTTTTGTTCGTTTTCGCCGGGCAGTCCCGTCATGATCTGGCAGCCCACGCGGTATCCGGCCTTTTTTAGCATATCTGCGGCGGCAGCCGAGTCCGCCGCGCTGTGTCCCCTTTTTATCCGGGTCAGCACCAGGTCGTCCATGGACTGAACCCCGAGTTCCACAGTGGAAACCGGATACCCGGAAAGCAGGTTCACGCGATCCTGATCAATTGTGTCAGGCCGGGTGGAAAACCTGATACCGTTAACTTCTCCGGCCCTGATCCACCCGGCTGCTTCATCGATCAGGCGCCTGATCTTTTCTTTTTCAAGCCCTAAAAAATTGCCGCCATAAAAGGAGATTTCGGTAAAACCGCGATTTTTTCGCCTGTATTGCAACCATTGTTCCACGGTTGCGCGCAGTTCGCCCGGAGCCGGCGTGCGGTCCGGGATGCCGGTTACGGCATTCTGGTTGCAGTAGGTGCATCTGTGCGGGCATCCCGAATGAGGGATAAAGACCGGGATAATATAAGGTTTTTTCATGTTGCCGGGCATGGTTTATCCGTTTTCGTCTTTAATTTGTTTCCATGCATTACGAGCGGCATCCTGTTCCGCGGTTTTTTTGTTTTTCCCCGTTCCTTCCGTCCTAAAGCCGTTGACTGTCAAGGCCACTTTGAAGGTTTTATCATGATCGGGGCCGCTTTCGGCAATGATTTCATAGGTTGGCATTTCCAGGCGCCTGGATTGGATGTGTTCCTGCAAAAGGCTTTTGTAATCGTAGACCGGGTTTTCATTTTCCACTGCTTCGAAAAAAGGTGCGAAATGCGAACGGATTAGCTCAAAGGCGGCTGCAAAGCCACCGTCCAGATAGACTGCCGCCACCAGAGCCTCAAAGGTATCGGCAAGAATGGACTTTTTTTGTTCTCCGCTTGAGCGGCGCTCGCCTTTTCCCAGCAGAAGATGGTCCCCGAGTTCTATGCTTCTGGCTGCGGCAGCCAGCCGATCCTCGTTTACCAGGCCCGCTCTCGCCCTGGAAAGTTCGCCCTCGGTGAGCTTCGGAAATCGTTCCATCAGGATATGGCTTACAATAAGGTTTAACACCGCGTCGCCCAGAAATTCCATGCGTTCATTGTCCGTACCGCTTTCCGGATGTTCGTGCACGTAAGAACGGTGCCGGAGGGCTGTTGCCAGAATTCGTCTGTCTGCAAACAGGTATCCGGTTTTATTTTCCAGAAAGGAATAATCCCGGTTTTCAAAAAAAGATGCCATTATTTGTTAAGAGTCGGATAATTTGTTTTAGGTTTTTTTGTAAGCAAGGGCTTTGGTTAGCCGCCGGAACACTTCATAAGGTACGGCCATATTCCCGAGTCCTTTTCCAATGCTTATTTGGGGGTTTATATCACCGTGAAAATCCGTGCCCCCGGTGATCAGCAGGCCGTGTTTTTCGGCTATTTTTTCAAATTCTGCTGTCTGTTCCGGGCTGTGGCCGGGGTAATAGGCTTCAATACCCCCGAGTCCCATGCCGACCATAATTGAGATGAATTTTTCAGGTCTTGTCTGAAGGGAATCGGGCAGCAAACCGGGGTGGGCCAACACGGAGATGCCTCCTGACGAGCCGATGGCGGATACTGCTTTTTCCGCCGGAATCCGAAACTTGTCCACATAAGCCGGCCGCCCTCTGGCCAGGTAGCGGTCAAAAGCCTCCTCTATATTTGCCGCGAAACCTTTTCGAACAAGGTGGGCTGCGATATGGGGACGGGCGATTTCCTGCTTGCCGGTTTCAGCCTCGATCTGTTCGAGTGTGACCCGGATACCCAGCCCGTTTAGCTTTTCTATGATTTTGGGATTTCGGCTGCTGCGGGCCTGCTGCTGTTGTGTCAGCAACAGGTTTAAATTCGGATCATCTATGGAGAATCCGTACCCCAGAATATGCATGCTACCGGGTATATCGAATTCCGACGGAAAACCGGCGCTGATTTCCACGCCTGTGATGAAGTCGAGATTTTCGGGAATCCCGCGCCGCAAGACTGCGGCGGCACCTTCCACAGCGTCGTGATCCGTGATCGCAATAGCGGCAAGCCCGCATTCTATGGCATGGCCCAGAATCTGTTCCGGGCTCAGACTCCCGTCGGAAGCCGAAGAATGGATATGTAGGTCAATATTGCCTGATTTATAACCCAAGCGCTTTCTCGTGGGCTTCCTCTTTGGTTTTGCATTCAATGCAAAGAGTAGTCACGGGCCTGGCCTTGAGCCGCTTGAAATCGATATCTTCCCCGCATTTTTCGCATATGCCGAAGGTCCCGTCTTCGATGCGTTCCAGGGCTTTTTTGACCTTTTTGATCAGTTTGTATTCCCGGTCCCGGATACGGAGCTCGAAGTTGCGTTCAGCTTCATAAGCGGCCCTGTCCGTGGGATCAGGAAAATTGCCTTTGGAATCATGCATGTCCGAAACCGTGTCTTCGGCCTGATTCAGCAGATCTTCAAGGCGTTTGTTAAGCAGTTCTCTGAAGTATTCGATGTCTTTTTGTTCCATGGGTCGCTTCCTTACTATCGCTTTTTCCTGCCTGGGAGCAGACTCAAAATCCGTTTAACAGAAAAGCTTCTCATTATCACAATCGATTTTTAAAAGTAAAGAGGAAAATTCGGGTCAATCGTCTATTCGTCTTCCAGGTTGAAAATCTTGCGGGTCAGATCGATATACAAAGATTTATCCCGGTGGCTGCCGGGGTTTTTTAAAAACCGCGCAGGGTCGTGGAGGATTTTTTTAACCACAGCCTCGTTCATCCTTTCCAGGGCCTGGATATCCCGGCTGCTCAAGCGATCCATGGACTGCAGGGTCTTTTTGAGTTCCGAGTCCAGAATTGCGTCCAGCTTGCCTCTTAACTGCTTGATTGTAGGTACTGCGTCCAGGCTTTCATACCATTGATCAAACCGTAGTACAGCCTCCTCGATAATGCGTTCGGCTTTCTCCGATTCGCTGCGCCGGGATTCGGCGTTTTCCTCGATTACGTCCTGCAGGTCGTCGATGTCGTATACATAGGCATTGTCGATTCGGTTTACAGCCGGATCAATGTCTCTTGGTACCGCTATATCGATGAAAAACAGAGGCCTGTGTTTTCGCTGCCGCATAACCGGCCGGACCTGGTCTCTTGTGATCACGTATTCCGGAGCACCGGTGGAGCTGATAATGATATCCGCCGATTTAAATGTATTTCCGATTTCCCCGAAACTGATGGCGGTGCCGGAAAAACGGCGCGCCAGATCCACGCCGACTTCAAAGGTCCGGTTGGCAACGTAGAGGGCGCCTGTGGAGCGTATACGGTTTAAGTGCTCTACCGCCAGTTCGGCCATTTCGCCTGCGCCCACAAGGAGTATTGCCTTGTCCTCCAGCCTGCCGAAGATTTTGCGGGCCAGTTCAACCGCTGCGTAGCTTATGGAGACCGCCCGGTCGCCGATGCCTGTTTCGCTGCGGATACGTTTGGCAACGGAAAAAGCCTTGTGCAGCAGGCGGTTTAAAATCACGCCGGTTCCCCGGTTGTTTACAGCGTTTCTATAAGCGGCCTTTACCTGTCCCAGGATCTGAGGCTCTCCGAGAACCATGGAATCCAGGCTGGAAGCCACCCGGAACAGGTGTTTTACGGCCATACTGCCGCAATAGGTATAAAGAGAGCTTTCAAACCGGGATTCTTCCACCGATTTGGTTTCTGTTATATAGGCCTTGAGGTTTTTTATCGCCTCATTCGTATCCTGGGCGGTAAATAGCATTTCCACCCGGTTGCAGGTGGATATTATCAGGATTTCACTTATTTCCGGCCGTTTTTTTAGTTCCTGAACAGCGGTCCGGCATTCCTGATCCGAAAACGCCAGACATTCGCGCAGCTCCACGGGAGCCGAAATGTGATTGATGCCCAGGATACCGAGTTCCGGAAGTTCGGGGGTTGATTCGGTTGAGGGTTTTTCCGGCTGTGGACTACCATCTGGTAAATGCATTGTGATGGCCCTCCAGCAGAAAATTGACTCCCAGAAATGTAAACAGCATGGCGGCAAAGCCTATGATCGCAAGCACAGCGGCACGCCGGCCGCGCCATCCGGCAACGAGCCGCTCGTGGAGCAGGGCGGCATAAATCAGCCATGTAATGCCCGACCATACTTCCTTGGGATCCCAGCTCCAGAAATGGCCCCATACCTGGTGGGCATAGATAAATCCCGTAATAAGCCCTGCGGTCAGAGCTGTAAAGCCCACGGCCACAAACGTATAGCCTGCACTGTCGAGCAGGTCAAGAGACGGCAGGCGTTTGAAAAAAAACCTGTGTTTTTTGACCTTGAGGTTTCTTTCCTGGATCAAATAGAGGATTCCTGTTCCGCAGGCCAGGGCCAGGCAGGCTTCTCCGGTAAAAATTACAACCACGTGGATTACCAGCCAGAAACCGGCAAGCTCTGGTTGAGCCTGCGCCGGGGCATTCGGTGTTACAAATGCCGCCGCGGTAATCAAGGTAATTAGAGGAGCTGCAAAGACTCCCAGGATGTTTACTCTGATGCGGGGTCTTACCGCAAGAAACACCCCGGCAAGAACCCAGCCGATAAACCACAGGTTCTGGTGAAGATTCCGCACCGGCAGGAATCCGGTGTTTGCATACTCGAGTCCCAGCAGTATCGTGTGGAGGATGAAACCCGCCAGTATCAGGGCGTAAGCTCCCCGGTTGTAAATATTGCGCTGCAGGAACAAAAAGCCCGCATAACCGCCGGAGGCGGCCAGATAACAGCATATCACAACCAGGTTATAGTTCAATTCAATCCTCCGCTGTATCCCTTAGCGAACCGTAATCAAACTCTTCGCCCAGCACTTCGCGCAGCGTGGTGTCTGCTTCATCCGTGCGACCCTCCCGGATCATTTCCGGCAGTCCTTTTGAAATAAGAGATTCAAACAGCGGTTTGTGGGCTTCCGGAGCGTGTTGTTTTGCCAGCAGTTTTTTTCGCACCGCGCCCATTATCCGCAAGAATTCCGTATATTCCTCTCCGAACTGCTTTTCAAGCTGTTTTCGAAGATGCCTGGCAAAGGCGGGGCTTTTGCCTGAAGTCGAAATAGCGATCATCAGGTCCCCGCGGTGAACCACGGACGGCAGGATAAAATTGCAGGCCTCGGGCACATCCGCGATATTGCAGAGTATGTTCAGGCTTTGCGCATCCCGGCTTATTTTCCGGTTAAGCTCGTTGTTGTCCGTGGCCCCGATAACCAAAAATTTTTCGTCAAGATCCGTGCTGCGGTAGCTGCGCCTGATCGTCTCAAAAGATGCCGAGCCGGCAAGAAGGGTAAAACCTTCGCTAAATTCCGGGCTGACCGCTGTTACCCTGGCGCCGGCTTCCAGCAGGCCCTGCGCTTTCCTCAGAGCTACGGGTCCGCCGCCGACAACCAGACATCGCCGGCCTTTGATATCAAGGTATACCGGGAAATATTTCATCATGGTTTTTTGTTCCCCGGCAGTTCAATTTTCATGAGGTCCCTGGCCAGACAAAGGGCGCCTGTGTAGGTTCTGCGGCACTGGCCCTCGATGTCGGCTTCATCGCATTCGGGGTAAAAATGCGTCAGCACAAGGGAGCCCGCACGCGACTCTGCCGCGGTTTTTCCGGCAAGAGACGGGGTCATATGCCCTTTAACCTTCATATTGTCGGGCAAAGCGGCTTCGCATATCAAAAGGTCCGTTCCCCCGGCAAGCCCGATGATATCCCTTGAAAAATCCGTATCCCCTGTGTATACCGCACAGATACCTGCGGGAACAGACACTCTGAAGGCTATACTTTCCGGTTGATGGTCCGCATGGGCGCAGGTGATGCAGAAGGCCTCAGTTTCAAGGCAAGGCTCCCCGGCTCCGGGCTGAACTTCTATGAGCCTGCTTTTTGAGCCCAGATCCAGCCAGCCGGGCCATGTTCGGGCTAGTTTTTCGTAAAATGCTTTAAAACCCGGTCCCCCTGCCAAGGTCAGGGGGTTTTTGCGCGTCTCCGGGTCAGGGTACTTGTTTGCAAACAGGAAAGAAGCCAGTTCTCCGGTGTGATCCGGATGGAAATGGCTTACAAACAGAAAGTCGATGTCTGTTATCAAAAAGCCCGCCTCCAGCAGTCGGCGCATGGTGCCGGGACCGATATCAAACAGTAGCCGGGAGTCCCCGGTTTCCATGAGTACCGCGCAGGAACTTCTGTCACGGGAGGGGACGCATGTGCCGGAGCCGAGAATTGTAACTTTCAGCCCTTTATTCATCCTGCGCCTCCCGGGAAAAAAAGGAGCTGATCCGGTTTATGATCCATTCCTGAACGACTTGTTTGTCCGGGTTGCCTATGTGGTTTTTAAGGGTCTCCGCCGGAATCTCGGCTCGTGCCATGCTCTTGTGGCCGCCGGCTGTACCGAGTTCGCCGAATTGTTTGGAGGCTACACTCCCGGCGTCTTTTCTGAGCCCGTCGTTTCTAAGAATAATGATTAATCGTCCCTGGTTAAACCCGGATACAATGCTCCATGTGACCGTGTTTACCCGCATAAAGAAATCGGCGATGAGCACGCAGATATCCGGTGTTTCAACCTGGCCCAGGTGCACGAAAACCCGGTCCTCATTAATCACTTTATGTTCAATGGCCTGTTTGAAATATTCCAGAAAATTCATCCGCAGATCCACCTGTTCGATGCGACGGGCCAGATGTATGTTGGCATGCCTGAAAAGGAACTGGAAAGCGCGAATGTCCGCGTTGGTGGCCATTCTTTCAAAATTATTGGTATCCGTTTTAATCCCGTGGAACAGGGCCGTGGCCAGTTTGGAAGATGGCTTGATCTTGGCCGTTTTCAGATATTCGGTCATAATGCTGGAAGTAGCCCCGTATTCCGGCCGGATATCCTTGAATGAAGCCTCGACATTGTCCGGATCATGATGGTCTATGATTACGGCATATCTAAATTCTCTGAAACTTTCATGATGCGACGGCTCCGAGTCGAGAATGATCACCTTTGTGTAGTCCTGGGGAGCTATCTTTGTGACATGTATCAGGGTTACGTCAAGCAACCGGATCATGGCCATGTTGTCGGGCCGGGTAATGGTATTTATGTTGGAAACGGTTATACGGGTGACCCGGCGCCACAAAAGCCTCTGGAAGGCCATGGCCGAAGCGATTGAATCCGGATCTGCATTGATTAGTATCAGTACATGATCTGAGCCGGAAAATTGGGCCAGCAGCTGCTGTAATTTCCGGGTTGTTGACAGGCTCATGGTTTGTACACCCCGCGCGGTAAAGTCGGACTGCGGAAAACACCCGTTAAAATAAAAAAGCGTGTAATCCTACACGCCGCAGCTTTACCAGTTAAGTACGTATGTTATATATTTTCCAGCTTATAATATGCAGGTTCTAAAGCCTTGTCAAGAAGCTTGTCTTTTGTGTTCCCAAAGCTTGAATTCATAGGCCGTAGGTTTTATTTTATTAAAAAAGATCCGACCGAAACATATGTTTGTTTGTGTAAAAAGGAAGGATATTGATAATCAGAAGCAAGGAAAGAGGAAAAAATGGAAAAACAGACTTGAAACGTTTTTTTCCATGAGGTAGAAGGAAGCTGCAAAAACAAGTTTCTTAATGATATGAGTTATGCAATAGGCAAAACGCCACCCAGGCTCATCCGGGGTGGCGTTTTTAGTTCGGGGGATCTGCAGCCATGCCCAGGCTGGTGGTCATAGACAATTACGATTCCTTTACCCACAACCTGGTCCAGATGTTTTTGCAGTTCGATCTGGACATCGAGGTGTATCGCTCGGATCGTATCAGCACGGAAGGGGTGTTGTCGCGCGGCCCGGACCGTATCCTCATAAGCCCCGGTCCAGGGGATCCGCAAAGCTCGGGCATATCTGTTGAGCTGATCCGCGCGTTTTCCGGCAGGGTGCCCATACTCGGAGTGTGTCTGGGAATGCAGTGCATAAACGAGGCCTTTGGCGGGAAAACCGTTCGCGCGCCCTTGCCGGTACACGGCAAGACAAGTCTTGTGTTTCATAACGGGACCGGTTTGTTTGCGGGTCTTGCTTCGCCCTTTACAGCCGCGCGTTATCATTCCCTGGTAGCGGACGGTAAAGCGGAAGGCCTTCAAGCCTGTGCCTGGAGCGAGGACGGCGTGCTCATGGGCCTTTCCGATCCGTCGAGGATGCTCTACGGAGTCCAGTTTCACCCGGAAAGCTTCATGACCGAATTCGGATTCAGGATGGCCGAACGGTTTCTCCTTGTAAAAAACCCTGAACAGGGGGCTTGCCATGCGCAATAACATGGACTTAAGTGAAATTGCCGGTTGCATAGAAGATGTATATATTGAAGAAATCTCGTTTGACGGTTCATTTGTCGATATTGCCGGGTGTTTTGCCGATTTGCCAGGAACAGTGGTACTGGCAAGCGGTGGAAATCTGGACTGCGCAAGATATCATATCCTGGCGCTCAGACCGTGGCTGTCTTTTAAGGCATGGGCCGGATTGATCGAGATAGAATCCGGGGAACGTAAAATTGTACATAAGCAAGATCCGCTCGAAGCATTGCGAGCGGTGTTAAACACCTATTCCCTCTCCGGTATGGGGCTACCCGATCCTGTGGCGGCCGGACTTTTCGGATATCTGGCATATGATCTCAAAGACTGCATAGAGGATTTGCCCAGGACTACGATTGATGATACAGGCCTGCCTGTTGTTTCCTTGTATGCCCCTTCTTTGATTCTTGTCTGCGACCTGCGCGAAAATCGCACCAGGCTGTGTATTCCGTTATGGCAAAGCACCGGGGAAAGCGGGGCGGCAAGGCTGCGTGAATGGTTTTTTGATTGTATCTCTTGGGCCCGGCGGCCGGGAACTGATTTTGCAGACGGCGGCAGAGGTTTTTCTTCTCCTTTTACCCGTGATACCTATATGGAGGCGGTGGAAAAGATCCGGGGATATATTGCAGCCGGCCACATCTACCAGGTCAATTTATCCCAGCGCTTTGAAACCGGGTTTTCAGGCAGTCCTTATGCCATGTTCGCCCGGCTCTTTTCAAAAGCCCCGGCTTCTTTTTACGCCTACGTCAATGCCGGCGACCACTGGATCGTTTCCACCTCGCCGGAGCGATTTATGATGAGGCGCGGCGATTTTGTCGAGACCCGGCCAATAAAGGGCACCCGTCCCAGGGGCTCTGATGCCCAATCCGACCGGGCCAATGCAGAAGAATTGAAAAACAGCTCCAAAGATGATGCAGAGCTTTCAATGATCGTGGATCTGATGCGAAACGATCTGGGGCGTGTGTGCGCCGGAGGCACCGTGAAGGTTGCCGGACACAGGCGGCTTGAGCCATATCCCAATGTTTTCCACCTGGTCTCGGTTGTATGCGGACGGCTTGCGCCGGCAAAGGATACCGTGGACCTTATAAGAGCCGCATTTCCCGGAGGTTCAATAACCGGATGTCCCAAAATCAGGGCAATGGAGATTATAGACGAGATAGAGCCATGCCGAAGACATGTATATACCGGTTCCATCGGGTATATAAGCTTCCATGACACCCTGGATTTATCAGTTGCCATCCGTACCGCAGTGATTGCAAACGGCCGCATGGTTTTTTCAGTGGGTGGGGGCGTTGTTTTTGATTCCGACCCTGAAGAAGAATACGAGGAGACTCTGCACAAGGGACGTTCGGTTATGTCCGTCTTCAGGGGCCGCAGGACAGAGACTTCAAAGCAGGCCCGGATATGGATAAACGGCATGCTGGTCCCCGAGTCTGAAGCCGGAGTGCCGGTGATCAGTCCCGGATTCCAGTACGGCTACGGATTTTTTGAAACCATCAGGGCTGACCACGGAAGACCGCACCTGCTGGAAAAGCATATGGAACGCTTCTTTTATACCTGGCAGGCGCTTTTTGAAGGCGCCGTACCCGATTTGTCCTGGGATGTGATTATTTCACAGGTGATTTCGGCAAACGATCTGGCACGACAGGTGTGTTCGGTGAAACTGCTTGCTGCAGCCGGATCTGCACAAAGCAGTGGCCTGCCGAATATCGTGATTGCGGCCGCCCCCTATGTGCACCGGCTGGATCAGGCGGCAAAACCCGCCCTGGATCTTGCAGTGTATCCGCATCCCAGGCAAACCCCGATTGCCTCCCACAAGACGCTTAATTACCTGTATTATTTTCTTGCAGGCAGATGGGCCAAAGAAAAGGGCGCAGACGAGGCTGTCATTCTAAACCCGGACGGCACGGTTTCGGAGACCAATACGGCCAATCTGCTGCTGTTGCGGGACCATACCGTAATCCGTCCGAAATCGCCGCACGTGCTTGCCGGTGTAATGGAAGCCGCAGTTTTGGCATGGTTTTCCGCAGCGGGTTTTGCGCAAAAGCAGATGCATCTGTCCTACGAGGCCCTTTTTGACGCGGACATGGTGATTGTTACCAATTCTCTTATGGGGCCGGTAGGAGTCGGATCTGTTGAAGGCCGGGAAATTACATGCGACCCGGCTTGGGTCGCACAGATCCGCTCGGAGGTTTTTGGCAGAGATTAAAGTCTACTGCAGTGCTTTATGTATGCGCTGCATGGCGCGTTCTACATTTTCGCGCGAATTAAAGGCGCTTAACCTGATATACCTGCGGCCGCATGGGCCGAAACCCGCGCCCGGAGTGCAAACCACCCCGGCTTTTTTAAGAACCGCATCAAAAAGCTCCCAGGAATCGGTCTGCGCATCCACCCATATATAAGGCGAATGCCGGCCGCCTGCGTATGAAAAGCCCAGCTCTTCCATTTGCTTTCGGATAATATCCGCATTTTCCATGTAACCGGCAATAATCGATTTTACCTGCTCCTGTCCCTCCGGGGTGTATATAGCCTCTGCCGCCCGCTGTACGGGATAGGCCACCCCGTTGAATTTGGTGGAATGCCTGCGGTTCCAGAGAGAGTGCAGCATTGCGGCCCCGCCTGTTTCATCGAACGCCCTGCAGTCCTTGGGTACCACTGTAAATGCGCACCTGGTTCCGGTAAAGCCGGCGGTCTTGGAAAAGCTTCTGAATTCCACGGCCACCTCCCGTGCGCCTTCCACCTCGTAGATGGATCGGGGAATGGTTTTGTCGCGGATAAAGGCCTCATATGCGGCATCATAGAGGATTAGTGCCTTGTTGTCCCTGGCATAGTCGACCCAGCGTTTCAGCTCTTCTTTTGTGATGGTGGCGCCCGTGGGGTTGTTAGGAAAACAAAGATATATCAGGTCCGCACCGGTTTCCGGAGGCTGTGGAACATAGTTGTTTTCCTTTGTGCTGGGCATGTAAATGATGTTTTCATACTTGCCGCCGGAGAATCCGCCCGCTCTGCCCGCCATCACGTTGGTGTCCACGTATACCGGGTAAACCGGATCAGGTACCGCCACCCGAATATTTGTGGCAAGGATTTCCTGGAAATTGCCGGTATCGCACTTGGCCCCGTCGCTGATAAAAATTTCATCGGCGGATATGTCTGTTCCGCGGGCGGCATAGTCGTGCTGTGCGATTTTTTCGCGCAGAAATTCATATCCCTGCTCCGGTCCGTATCCCCGGAAGGTATCATCCCGGCCCATCTCGTCCACAGCTTTATGCATCGCTTCTATGCAGGCGGGAGGCAGGGCCCGGGTGGCATCCCCGATCCCGAGCCGGATGATTTCGGTTTCAGGGTTGGCCGCCTGAAAATCTGCGATTCTGGAGGCAATATCCGAAAAAAGATAGGAAGCCTGTAATTTCTTGTAATGCTCATTTATTTTTATCATCCTGTACCGTCCTTTTTTCCGGGATTGTAATAATAAATAAAAGATTTCATCTGTTGATAAATATTTCTTGTTGTATATAATAAAGTGCTACCTTGGTGTCAATCCTTTGCCGCCTCCCTGTGTAAAGATGCGGCAGGATTCGATATGATCCGATTTTAAAACACCGGAAACAACAATATAATATAAGGTTTGATGGAAAACGAGATGATTGAAGAAACCCTTGAGGAAGATATACTTATTATAACCCTGAAAAACGGCAAGACAAACGCCCTTAACAGGCATATTCTGGAGCGGCTTGGAGAAATTGCCGCGCAAGCGGATCAGAACCCTTCTCCCAAGGGTATCATCCTGACGGGGGAAGGGCGTTTTTTTTCAAGCGGCTTTGATCTTTCCCTTTTTCTCGGTTTTTCCGATATACAGGAGGCAATCGATTTTTTCGAATTCGAGCAGCGGGTGCTGACTTCCCTTTTTGCCTGCCGGAAACCCGTGGTCGCCGCCATAAACGGTCATGCCGCAGCCGGGGGACTCATTTACTCCATGGCGGCTGATTACCGGATAGTAAACGAACATCCCAAGATAAAAATCGGGATGTCAGAGATCAAAATCGGCCTGCCCGTGAATATCGCTCAGCACGAAATTCTGCGCTTCGGCCTTGACAGCAACCATAGGTTCCGGGACGTGATGTTTTTCGGAGACATGGTTGATGTGTTCCGTGCAAAGGAACTGGGGCTTCTCGACGAGGTTGTCGATCAGGAAACCCTTCTTGACAGGGCCAGGCAGCTTATTTCCTTGTGGATAGATACCCCGAACCGTCCTTTTATGCGGATAAAGGAGCTGCTTCGTGCGGATACGGTAAACAGGATACGCCGGAAAATGGAAGAAGAAGAATGGCAGAAAGAACTCGAGTGTTTTTTCCGCGACGATGTCCGCCAGACCCTGGAATTCGTCCAGGCCTCCATGAAATAATATGTCCGAATTCTTATGAAAACCCTGAATCATATTTTGCCGCTGGTCGAAAAACCCAGCAGGTATATCGGCGGCGAGATCAATTCGAAGAGAAAATCCGACGGCGAAGTGCGCTTGCGTATGGCCCTTGCTTTTCCGGATACTTACGAAATCGGCATGTCCCATTTCGGCATACAGATACTGTATTATATGCTAAACGCCCGCACAGACATTGCAGCCGAAAGGGTGTTTGCACCGGGCGTTGACATGGCCCGGCATCTTACGGCTTCTGATATGCGGCTGTTTTCCCTGGAAACCCGTCGGCCGCTTACATCTTTTGATATTATAGGATTCAGCCTGCTCTACGAGTTAAATTATACCAATATTTTAATGATGCTCGACCTTGCGGGCATACCATTTTACGCACAAGACAGAAACGAGACCTTTCCTTTTGTGATCGCGGGCGGTCCCTGCACTGTTAACCCTGAGCCGACAGCCTCTTTTTTTGACGCCATGGTGATAGGCGACGGCGAATCCGTGATTATTGAAATGGCGGAGAACTGGATGCAGTGGAAATACGAGGGCGGCCGGGACAAAACCGAACTTTTGAAAGCCTGGGCCGGCATCAGGGGGGTGTACGTGCCCGCCTTTTTTAGCCCCTTTTGGGATGCGGCCGGCCGCCAGAAGCTTACTTCCCTGCTGCCGGGATACGAACGAGTACAGCGGGCAGCCGTGGCCGATCTTGATGTGCAGCCTTTTCCCGAGGCTCCCGTGGTTCCTTTCGGCCGGCCGGTCCATGACCGTTTTCGTCTGGAAATAGCCAGGGGCTGCACCCGGGGCTGCCGGTTTTGCCAGGCAGGATTTATTTACAGACCCGTACGCGAAAGATCATTATCCGGGCTTGCCGGGCTTGCCGAAAAAGGTCTTTGCCAAACCGGATACGAGGAGATGTCTTTGCTGTCTTTGAGTACGGGCGACTACAGCTGTCTGTTGGATCTGTTAAAGGAGCTTATGAATCGCCACGGCAGTCGTCGTTTTGCGATTTCTATTCCTTCTTTTCGGGCGGGCACTTTGAGTTCCGAAATGATGGAAATTATCCGTTCTGTGCGTAAAACCGGCTTTACCATTGCGCCCGAAGCCGGTACCGAGCACCTTCGTTCCGTGATAAACAAGAATCTTACAGAGGCGGAAATCGCCGCCACAATGAAATCGGCATTCGATCTTGGATGGCAGTTAATCAAGCTTTATTTCATGATCGGTCTTCCAACTGAAACAGCCCGGGATGCCGAAGAAATCGCGTATCTTGTCCACCGGCTGCGCAGGAACCGCCCCCGGCGCGGGCGGGGAGGCAACATAAATGTAAGTGTTGCCACATTTATTCCCAAGTCCCATGTGCCTTTTCAGTGGTCTGCCCAGCTGGACACTGAAACTGCAAAAGACCGGATCGAAACCGTACGTTCGCGCCTGTCTGTCAAAGGCGTGGATTTTAAATGGCAGAAACCGGAGCTTAGTTTTCTGGAAGGGGTATTTGCAAGGGGCGACCGCAGGCTTGCCAAGGTGCTGGAAGCCGCCTGGAAAAGGGGTTGCCGATTTGACGGATGGAGCGATTCCTTTGACGGCAAAGCATGGTCGGCCGCATTCTCTGATGTCGGAGTTGATCCTGAATTTTTTCTTGAATCTGTTCCGTTTGAGGCCCCGCTTCCCTGGGATCACATCGATACCGGGGTGGGCCGTGATTTTTTACGGAATGAATACGAAAGGGCGCTTTCCGGCGACCCGACCCCTGACTGCAGAAACGGGGAGTGTCAGGGATGCGGGGTTTGCGATTTTAAAACCCTTGAGCCTGAAATCGCGGGCAATAAGGAAGAAAACGCCGACGAATGTTTATCTGAACTTCTGTATCCCGATTTAGGTATGGAAGACAGCAAACCGCCGCCCGCCCGCGCCCGCCGGATAAAGATTACCTACACCAAGCTGGGTCCGGGGCGGTACTTCGGTCACCTGGAATTGGCCAATATTTTTATAAGGGCGCTTTTAAGGGCGGGAATCGGTCTTGTTTATTCCAGGGGATATCACCCAAAGCCCAGGATCGCTTTTACCGACGCTCTGCCTGTGGGAATCGAGAGCATGTGTGAACATATTTTTTTAACTGTTTCGGATGAAAGCGGCCCCATGGAAATCAAGGATGCTGTAAACCTGCAGCTGCCCGAAGGACTGGAGTGTACTTTCTGCGTACAGGTTCCTGACAAAGCTGGTCCGGGATCCAGGCAGCAGGTCACTTATCGGATTGTTTTGGAAGACGGCACGCTGTTTGATGAAGATGCCTGTCAACGCTTTTTACAGGCCGAGTCTTTCGATGCCACCGTCCGAAGCGGCAGGGGTGTGGAAAAAAGGATCGATCTTAAATCCTTTGTTGTCCGGCTTTGTCGTGTTAATCCAAATACTTTGAGTATTTCACTGGCCGAGCAGACCGGTCCTGTTATCCGTCCCGGACAGGCGGTTTCACATATTTTTCAACTTCCGGGAGATGCGCTTTTGCGGGCTCGTATTTTAAAAATAAAGGAGGAACCTGCGGATACGGATCAATCCGAGATTCAGAGAGGTTTTTATGGATAAGGAACTCATCATAAACGCGCTCGGCCCCGAAATTCGGGTGGCCTTGCTGGAAAACAGCGTTTTGACCGAAATTTATGTGGAACGCCAGGATGAGAGCAATATCGCCGGAAATATCTACAAAGGGCGCATTCAGAGAGTTTTGCCCGGCATGCAGGCTGCTTTTGTGGAGGCCGGCTTAAAGCAGGCGGCTTTTATCTATGTGGATGATGTATTAAACGGACAAGCTTCTCCTCCCGAAGGAGTGTATATTAATAATGAAAATACATGCTTTGAGGAAGAGGCCGTGGGCCTGATCGAGGATAACGGCCCGATTTCCGCTTTTGCCTCCCGAACCCCTCGTCCGGATCGACGACCGATTGAAGAGGTTTTAAAGGAAGGCCAGGAAATATTGGTTCAGGTGGCGCGTTCTCCCATAGGAAGCAAGGGCGCGCGGCTTACGACCTGTGTTTCCCTTCCCGGGAGGTTTCTGGTGCTGATGCCTTCTGTGGATCATATCGGCATTTCCCGTAGAATCACCGACGAATCCGAGCGGATACGACTAAAGGAAATGGCAGAAGATATGCGCACCCGTTCTTACGGCTATATAGTGCGCACAGCAGGCGAGGGAGTAGACCGTGAGGTGCTTGCCCGGGAAATGGAGTTTTTAGATAACCTGTGGAATGATATTCAGCAGCGATATCAGGAGGAATCCTCGCCCGCCCTGCTCCATGAGGAGCTTACCGTCACTCTTCGCTGCGTACGCGATTTATTGGCTCACGAGGCCGACAAGGTAACCATTGATTCTCCCGCAGTTTATAAGACGGTACGCAACTTTATAGAAAAGTTCATGCCGAGGTTGGGAAACTCTGTAGTTCAGTATACCGGAAGCGAGCCCATTTTTGACGCTTATAATTTGGAAATCGATATCCAAAGGGCATTGAAAAAGAAGGTCTGGCTTAAATGCGGCGGCTATATCATAATTGAAATTACCGAAGCTCTGGTAGCCATTGATGTGAACACTGGTCGCTACGTTGGCAAGCGCAACTTTGCTGAAACCGTACTAAAGACCAATCTGGAGGCGGTAAAGGAAATCGCCTATCAAATCAGACTGCGCAATCTGGGAGGTATAATTATCATTGATTTCATAGACATGGAAAGCAGGGCTGATCAGGAAAAGGTATATAATACTTTACAGGAAGCTTTGAGCAGGGACAAGGCCAAGACCAACGTGCTTCCCATGTCAGACATGGGCCTGATACAGATGACGCGTAAAAGGGTGGTCAAATCCCTTCCCCGGATGCTGTGCGAGCCCTGTTTCTACTGTGAGGGCGAAGGTATGCTGCTTTCCCGAAGAACCGTATGCTACAATATTTTTCGGGATGTCTGCCGGAAGGGAGCAGAGCCCGACAGCAGCGGAATCCACCTCAAAGTCCATCCTGTTATCGCCGATCTTTTGCTTGGTCAGGAAAGCGGGCTCATCTCAATGCTTGAAGACAGGATCGGCTGCCAAATCGTCATATATCCTGATGATAACTATCATCTGGAACAATACGAGATTACCGAAGTTCGATAGGTTCTTTGGGGGGAGAGCAAATCTGATGGTTTCTTAAAAACCCGATTTTGAGAAGGCAAAGTAAAAATTTCATGTAGTTTTTCAAAGTTATTAAATTTGAATCTTGACAAAAATGATTATGTTGGTCTAACAATCCTTTGATTCATATTCGAATTTTCATGAAGCTTTACGCGCGTTATTTATAGTTTAACAGATGTTATGAAAAGGTGGAAAAATGAAACGGACATATCAGCCCAGCAGAATAAAAAGGGTCAGAACACACGGTTTTTTAAAAAGGATGGCCACCAGACAGGGCAGGAGGATCATAAATCGGAGAAGGGCCAAGGGCCGCAAGCGGCTGTCGGTTTGATCCTTCCGTCAGGCAGGGGGCTCCGGAAGCGTGACCGGTTGCTTAAGCGGTTTGAATTTCTCTGTTTATCGAGGCAGGGTAAAAGTGTCGGCAACAGATACTTTGTCGTGGCGTTTCAGAACAATAAACTCGCCCATACGCGGCTTGGCATAACTGTAACCAAAAAGATCGGCAATGCTGTTGCCCGCAACAGGATTAAGAGGCTGGTTCGTGAATATTTCAGACAAAATCGCAATTTGCTCGGTACCGGGGTTGATATTAACGTAATTGCTAAAAGAGCGTCTGCTGATGCGTCAGCTCGGGAGGTTTTCACTGCATTGCAGCAACTGTTCAGAAAAATTGGGGGGTATGCAAATTAAGTATCTTCTGCTGTTTATTATAAAACTTTACCAGGCGCTGCTTTCACCTATCATTGGACCAAGATGCCGGTTCTATCCGACCTGTTCCGAATATGCCTGCGAATCTATCCAACGGTTCGGTGCTGTCCGGGGAGGATGGCTGACTGTCAAGCGCTTGGTGAAATGCCATCCATTTTGTCCCGGTGGATTTGACCCTGTTCCGGAAGACCTCTTGAATGCCGTAAACTGTCATCACAGTGATGCTTCCGGACCGGAGCGGACAGTCTTGCAGGATTGAAAAGAAGCAAGCCTGTTTGCAGCTTTTCTCCGGTGAATCCCTGTTGACTTGCAGCCCTTGAGCGCCATCCTCCCTTTTAGAAGTTTGGCGGATCGGAAAAAGTCTGTCTTCGCGTTTAAGTCCGGAGATCGAATACGAGTACTTAGCTACTTAGTCTTGAACCAGGAGTTGACATGGAACACGTTCGTTTGTTGTCGGCCATCGTGCTGACAATCATGGTCTTTATGCTGTGGGAGCTGGTGTTTGTGCCTGAAAAGCAAGTGGAGCCGCCTAAAGCGCCCGAGCAGAGCGAAACAAAAAAACAGCCGTCACCTGAAAAGCAGGAGCATGTTGCAAAGCAAGTGACCGAGGAGCCGGCCAAGCAGGATACCCCGGAGCCGGTCGAGGTTTCGGGCGGGAAAATTAAGACGATATCTGTTGAAACTGATTTGTACCGGGCTGAAATCTCGGAAAAAGGTGCTGCAATTAAGCGATTCGTTCTTAAGCAATATAAGGAGGACATGCAGAATGACGGTCAACGCAAGGTTATAGTCCCTGAAGAAAACCGCTCCGGAACAGCGCTTGTGCGTTTTGCTGGCCCCGGGCTGCCGGATGCCTCGCAAGCTCTGTTTGCCACCGATTTTGATTCAAAAGATCTAAGTGTAAAAGATAAAGCCGAGGCAATCTCGTTTTACTGGCGGACCGAAGAGGGGCTTACACTTGAGAAACGCTACACATTTTATCCGGGCAGCTACAAAGTTGGTCTTACTGTAAACATCGTCAACCGATCGGAAGGTTCCATTCCCTCGGATCTTGCCTTGGAAATGACAAATCCGCCTCCGAAAGGCAGTACTTTTGTTTTCCAGGGTCCGTTTGCCTACATAGACCAGGACTTGGAAGAGATCGATGTTGACGATATTGAGGATAAAAGCGTTTATTCGGGTAAAATCAGGTGGGCCGGCATAGAAGACCGGTATTTCATGACTGCATTGGTACCCGCCGATCCGGCGAAGACCGAGTTGCATCTGAGTCTGGATAAGAACCCGGAAATTTTGAGGGTCGCTTATTTGCAGCCCGGGCAATCCCTTGCGCCGGGAGAAAGTCGTCAAGTCTCCTACGACTTGTTTATGGGCCCCAAGCGCATGTCCGAACTCAAGGCTTTCGGCCATGATCTGGACAGGGTGATCAATTTCGGTTTTTTTGACATTATTGCCAGGCCGTGTCTGTGGCTTATGAATCAGATCCATAATCACGTGGTCTCCAATTACGGAGTCGCAATTATTCTGCTTACAATTATTTTCAAAATTATTTTTTGGCCGCTGGGCAACAAGAGTTATCGTTCCATGGCTGAAATGAAAAGGCTCCAGCCCATGATGGCTGAGCTTCGTAAGAAATACAAAGACGACAAGAAAAAGATGAACGAAGAGGTTATGCGCCTCTATAAGACTTACAAGGTTAACCCCATGAGCGGGTGCCTTCCCATGGTTGTTCAAATACCGGTTTTTATCGCTTTTTACCGTATGCTCTATGAATCAATCGAGTTACGCCATGCACCGTTTATGCTCTGGATTAACGACCTCTCCGCACCTGACAGGCTTTTTCGGTTTGATATCACTGTACCGTTTATGGCCCCCCCCTACGGCATCCCGGTGCTAACCGTCATTATGGGAGCAACCATGTTTTTGCAGCAGAAACTTTCACCTCCGCCGGGAGACCCTTCCCAGGCTAAAATGATGATGTTGATGCCTCTTATATTCACGGTGATATTTATAAACTTTCCTTCAGGGCTGGTGCTATACTGGTTAACTAACAATGTGCTCTCGATCGCCCAGCAGTACCATGTAACCCGGAAAATAGTCTAATTTGGAGGCCTTTATTCATGCGTGAATACAGGGATTTTGAAGAAAAAAACGTTGAAAAAGCCGTTGAAAGAGCCTGCAGTGAGCTTGGACTCGAGCCCGAACAGCTGCGATATGACATTATTTCCCATGGATCCAGTGGGATTTTCGGGTTAGTCGGCGCAAAAAAAGCTGTCATCCGCGTTTCCTTGCCGGAAGAACCGGCACAGGCACTGCAAGAAGAAGAAAAGAATGCCCAGCACACATCTGATGACTCAGGAGGCGACAAATCCGCTTCCGCTCTTGTAGACGAGACTTTCGGCCCTTCTGCCGAAGTTGAGGAGCCGCTGGAAACGGCTTCTTCTTCCGCACAGGGAGCTGAAACTCGCAAGGCTATTGCCGATTGGGTGACCGGGTTTTTAGATCGGGTGATTTCGCTTATTTCCCCGGAGTCGGAGATCTCGGTCAAGGATGAAGGCGAGGCGATTCGCTTTGAGATTCATGGCGGTGACAGCGCCCGTTTGATTGGCAAGCACGGCCAGACACTGGATGCCGTTTATTACTTGGTGGAAAAAGGTGTGTATAAGTGGTTTGGGTCCGCCGTTTCTATAGAAATCGACGTGGAAGGATATTTGCAAAAACGTCGCTCCGAATTGACATCCCTTGCATCCCGTCTAGCGGAAAAAGCTCTGCAGACCGGGAAACCGATGGTGATAAACCGCATTAATGCCCAGGACCGTCGCGTTGTGCATCTTAGCTTGAAGGAAAATCGTGAAGTTCGAACTCAAAGCATCGGAAATGGCGATTTGCGCAAGCTTTTGATAATGCCCAAGAAAAAAGGCCGGCCCGGACGTACAAAATCCGGAAATCAATGAGTCCGGAAGCTATGGATCGCACAACCATAGGCGCTATCGCGACCCCGGAAGGGTTTGGCGGCATAGGAGTTATAAAACTATCGGGGCCGGAGGCCGTTAATATTGCGTGTTCTATGTTCAGGCGCGGCGGCCCTGGTACCGATAACCGCTTTGGCGCCTGCAGTGAGGAGTCGCTCGAAAACTGGCGCCTTTACTATGGCTATGTTTTTGATCCGGAGGGCGGACGTGTTTTCGACGAGGTTTTGCTTGCAGTTATGAGGGCGCCTTACTCTTATACGCGGGAGGACGTGGTAGAGATCCAGGCCCATGCCGGGCCGAAGGTTCTTAACAAAATACTGGAGCTTTTGATTTCAAAGGGGATAAGGCCCGCACAGCCGGGGGAGTTTACCCGCCGGGCGTTTATAAACGGCCGGATAGATCTTACTCAGGCCGAAGCCGTGGCCGATCTTATCAATGCCTCCTCGGATGCAGCTGTAGATATGGCCGTGTCCCAGATTGCTGGCGGGCTTAACTCTTTTCTTGTCCCGATCAGGGATGCTCTTATGTCCGTGCTGGGCACTATAGAGGCTGCAGTCGATTTTCCTGAGGCAATAGGCGATGAAATAGATGCCTCCGGTTTAACCCGGAGTTTATCCGCCAAGGTGATTGAACCTGTTCAGGAGCTGATTAATTCATATGAAACAGGTCGGTATTTGCGGGGCGGACTTCGGGTTACAATAGTCGGGGGGCCCAATGTAGGTAAATCCAGCCTTCTGAATTGTCTGGTTAATTCTGAACGTGCGATAGTGACCGATGTCCCTGGCACCACAAGGGATTGTATAGAGGCTTCCTTGATCGCAAAAGGGTTTTCACTTGTTCTTGCGGATACCGCCGGTCTGCGGAAGGACCCTGATGCGGTGGAACGCCTGGGAATCAAAAAGACCCGCGAGTATATCGGGTCCGCCGATATTATACTGTTTGTGGTAGATGCAGGTCATTCTGTGGGCCATGAGGATCTGTGCATATTTGATGAGTTGCCCCGGGATCGGCGGATTGTTGTGGTAAACAAATCCGACCTTCCGGAGGAGCAGAAAAAATTTCAGTTGTCTCCTGAATGGAATGCCTTCCCCTGTGTTTTTGTTTCTGCTCTTTATGGCCACGGAATGTCCGAATTGCTTGATGCTTTGACAGGCATGGCATCTGCATCTGCATCTGGAGTAAACCCTGAATTTGTGCCGAACTGGAGGCAGAAAACTTTGCTTGACAAAATGCACAGGTCGGTCTCTCAGGCGGTCTCGGCACTTGAACGCCCGCATTCCCTGGAACTGGCCTCCATAGATTTGCGGGAGGCTGTTTATGCTTTAGACGAAATTACCGGCCGTTACGTTTCCGCCGACGTTCTGGACAGAATTTTTGATAGTTATTGTGTCGGTAAATGAGTTTTGCCGATTGGCCGGAGTTTACATCCTTAATACCGAGTGTTTCACGTGAAACAATTTTGACCGGAAGCGGGATTGCATGGTCTAGGAGGATATCTCATGGATTTGGATTTTACACCGTTTTTTAAAAAATATGAAACAATCGCCGCAAGTGCTGATGAAGCCTTCAGGCGGATTAAGGAAGCTTATCCTGATGAGGTTGTATGCAAGCCAAAATGCACCGACTGCTGCTATGCGCTTTTTGACCTTACACTGATAGAAGCATTTTATTTGAATTATCATTTTAATAGAAATTTTTCGGGCAGGTCCAGAGAAGAAATGCTTGAAAAAGCAAATGCAGTTGACAGGAAAATATATCAATTAAAAAGGGATGCATTTAAAAAAACCCGCGAGGGAGCCAGCGAAGAAAAGGTCGTGGAAGAAATGGCAAAACAACGAATCCGTTGTCCTTTGTTAAATAAATCAGATCTATGCGATCTTTACGATTATCGCCCGGTGGCCTGCAGGATTTACGGCGTGCCTCTCGCAATTGCCGGGAGTGCCAGAACCTGCGGCAAAACAGGTTTCACTCATGGCGAGCAGTACACGACAATAAATATGGATGCACTTCACGACCGGCTGCTCGGGCTTTCCGGAGAATTTGTAAATGCCATAGGATCAAAGCATGTGAAGATGAGTGATGTGCTGGTTCCGGTGTCTATGGCTTTACTGACGGATTATAATGAGGAATACCTTGGTATAGCTGCTGACCAGGAGGAATCGTAAGGAGGTTGTAATGGCTTTGACGGACCAGGAGAAAAATGTCTTGAAACAGGCTATATTCGACGGCATGTCCCAGCGTCGACAGGAGCATATTCTGAAAAAGGGATATGATAACTGGAATCCGTTTGAGGAGCCCAAGGATCCGCTTGATATACGGATGGACAGATCAAAGCGGACCATGAATGAGCTTGTCCGTGAATTTTTTCAGTCCCGGGATACCTCCGGTCACGGTCATGATTATCGCAAGGGGGCTTTGGAAATATGCCTTGGAATTATAAACGAGGACGAGCGCTATATAGGTATGTTTGATTTTGCAAACTGGTACAGGAATTTGCTGGCCAGGGAAGAGGGCGGCGAGCAGGAAGAATAAAAGGTGGGACTTTGTCTAAAGGCGGTTTTGCCGTTAATAAAGTTGAACACTGAAACACGGAAGAGTAAAAGTAAATTTTGTACCTTTTTAAAAGTTGCTGGAATCGGAAACAGCCATTACTTTGTTTTATGAATGCATAAATAAATTTTTGGCATTAGATTTTTTTTGTAAGTAACTTAGCTCGCAAAAACTTTGGAATACAGGCAAGGCGGGCTCCTTTATGCGAAGACCGGGAAAAGCAGTCTGCACAGCCGCGGCTCTATTTTGCGTAAAAGGAGGTCCTGCGGTCGGGATCAATTTTTTTGCTCCTGACCGTTTTCGGGATTCATCAAGTGCCTTCGCTCCGGCATTTGCTGAATCTTTTCAGAAAACGCTCAAATGTCGCTTTAAACAGACCCCGACCTTGGATTTCCTTGGAAGTGTTTCCCCCGACCGCGAGCTATAACAGTAACTTTTTCTGAAGTTACTTAGAAGGCGCCTTTTACAGGGTTTTGCAACAAATCGACACCGACATTTAAAAAATCGAGTCATGCCCCGCGGTTGGGGTGATAAAGCGAAAAAAATCAGAAGAGGGGGATATATGCTGATTCCGCGGCCCGAGAATACACCTGGAATTGCCTCAACCGCCGGCTATCCAGACTATAAGGGGCAGGAGCAGGGCACAATAGATCAGCAGCCCCGGTGGTGACAGGTATGGTTTATACCAGGGCTCTTTGCGCATTTTAGACTTTTTTAGCTCGGCCAGAAACCAGTTGCCGAGAATGCCTGCAGCCAATAGTACGGCAACAGCTTTTATAATTCCCAGAATGCTCAAAATATAACCTCTTTTTTCCCTGGATTAAGTATACAGAGGGGCAATATGTCTGTGTTGCTCCCTCTGGATGTTTCACATGAAACACCCCCGAGGAGACAAGTTTTTTATCTAACTAAAATATCGGGTATGTAATGTCAAGCAGGCATTGCGTTTATAGGTTGGTTAATTGAGGTTGCCGGGAAAAAACCCGGATTTGTCCTGTACGCTTTTATGGATTTTTTCGGATCAGGCGAGGAAGAGGGCGCAGGGGCGGGTTTGCGAGTCGCATTGAGCGCCAAAGTGGTCAGCAGGGAGCAACTTGCCCCTGCGCCCTCTTCCTGCGAAGACATTGGAAAAAGACCTCCCCTGGCAGAAACCTGCACAAAAATAAGAGGTTCTGCATATACAACCGGGCGTAAGAAAAGAAATAGAGCTGTCTACCGGATAATCGCCTGCTTTACCGAATCGGCAAGTATGGTCCGGAATCGTTCGAGTTCCTCTTCGGAATGCAGGCGTTGTTTGCCTTCGAAGAATTTCGGGGACAGCACTTTGTGGGTTTCGGGACGCTGGATGGCGTGAAGATCTGCGCCCCGGACCAGTTCGGCAATCCCTTTAATTGTAGATTCATCGGTAAATGGATTGACACAGGTTGTTCTGAATTCGTGGGCAAGACCGGATTGCAGTATGATTCGGGCAGACTCCCTGATTGCAGAGGAATCAGGGCTTTTTGTGAGCCGGGAATTATAGTTGTCAGGCGCGGTTTTGATGTCCATTGCTATATAATCCGGAAGGCCCTTTTTTATAAGATCCTTGATCACATCGGGGCGGCTGCCGTTTGTATCAATTTTTAATGCCAGATCCATGGATTTGATTTCACGGCACAGATCAGCCAGGTCGGATTGCAGAGTCGGTTCACCGCCGGAAATTACGACCGCGTCGAGATATTTCTTGCGTTTATGCAAAAAATTAAAAATTTGTTCTTCCGGTATAAAATCGGTTTTTTTGCCGGGTGCTGCCAGTTCGGGGTTATGGCAGTATGGGCAGTGGAAGTTACACCCGGCTGTAAAGATTACGCAGCTGATCAGCGGAGGGTAATCAATTGAGGAGAATTTTTGCAGGCCGCTTATATGCATGGCACGATAACCTGATCTTTCAGGAGGCAACCTGGAAAGTTTTGCGAAGACTAAATTCTTCCTGTTTGCCATTGTTCCATTGGTTTACCGGACGCAGATAGCCCACTACGCGTGAATAAACCTCTGTTGCTTCGCCGCATTTTGGGCATTTTTCACAATGCCCATTCAGGTAGCCGTGGCTGGTGCACACGCTGAAGGTCGGCGAAATTGTAAAGTAAGGCATGCGGAAGTTTTCGGTGATTTTACGGACAAGATTCTTTGCGGATTCCAGGTGATGCATCTGCTCGCCGAGGAAAACGTGAAAAACCGTGCCGCCGGTATACCGGGTCTGCAGTTCATCCTGGAGTTCCAAGGCCTCGAACAGGTCGTCGGTGTAATTGACTGGAAGCTGGCTTGAATTTGTATAGAAAGGCTCGGCCCCTTTCTGGTATTCGTCTTCGTTTGCACAGATTGTTTCCGGGTATGTGTTTTTGTCAAGAAGTGCGAGGCGATACGCGGTTCCCTCCCCGGGAGTTGCCTCCAGGTTGAAGTATTCTCCGGTTTCCTCCTGGACCCGTTCTATGATTCCCCGCATGTAGTCGAGCGTTTCTCTGGCAAAATCCTGCCCCTCAGGAGTGCCGATATCTTTTCCCAGCAGATTGAGGCATGCTTCGTTCATACCCATCAGGCCGATGGTGGAAAAATGGTTTGTCCAGTATGACCCGGTTTGTTCCTTAATGGCACGAAGGTAAAACCTGGAGTAAGGATAAAGGCTCTGTTCTGTAAATTTTTCCAGCACCTTGCGCTTTATGGCAAGGCTTTGCGCTGCAATATCTGCTTGATTTTGGAGTTGGGAATAAAAATCATCATGATTTTCTGCGAGATAGCCAATTCTTGGGAGGTTTATGGTCACCACGCCTATGGAACCGGTAAGAGGATTGGCACCGAAAAGGCCGCCCCCGCGTTTTTTAAGTTCTCTGTTGTCGAGCCTGAGGCGGCAGCACATGGAGCGGGCATCTTCGGGCGACATGTCGGAGTTTACAAAATTGGAAAAATACGGAATTCCGTATTTGCTTGTCATCTCCCACACGTAGTCAAGCTTAGGATTGTCCCAGTCAAAGTCGGGCGTGATGTTGTATGTAGGGATGGGAAACGTAAAAACCCTTCCCTTGGCATCACCTTCCATCATTACTTCTGCAAAAGCGCGGTTAAAGGTATCCATTTCCTCCTGGAACTCGCCGTAGGTTTCCTGCCGGTATTCGCCGCCGCGAATTACAGGGGAATCCTTTAGAGTTCCGGGCACGTTAAGATCAAGAGTGATGTTGGTAAACGGGGTTTGAAACCCCACCCGGGTAGGAATGTTGATGTTGAAAACAAATTCCTGGATGGCCTGCTTTACCTCTCTGTAGGAAAGGTTGTCATAACGGACATAAGGAGCCAGGAGCGTGTCAAAATTCGATACTGCCTGGGCGCCGGCGGCCTCCCCCTGAAGGGTATAGAAAAAGTTTACCACCTGGCCCAGCGCGGAGCGTAAATGTTTTGGCGGTGCACTTTCGACCTTGCCGGGCACCCCTTTGAAGCCGACCCGCAAAAGATCCTGCAGATCCCAGCCCACGCAGTAGACAGAGAGAAGGCTTAAATCGTGTATATGAAGATCTCCGTTTTTATGCGCATGGCGCACTTCAGGGGGATAAATCCTGTTTAGCCAGTATTCAGCGGTCACATCAGAAGAAATGTAATTGTTGAGACCCTGCAAGGAAAAGCTCATATTGCTGTTTTCGCGGATTTTCCAGTCCATTTGCTGGACATAGTTTTCAACCAGTTCTACATTTGCCCGGGTGGTGATGCTGCGGATTTGAGCATGTTGCTCCCGGTATAATATATAAGCTTTTGCAGACTTGTGAAACGGCGATTCTATCAGCACCCGTTCAACGATGTCCTGGATTTTTTCTACTTCAGGCGGAGAGGCAAGCCCCATTTCGTGGGCCACGGTCAAAACTCGCAACATGAGTTTTTTTGCCATTTGTTCATCGAACTCGCCGGTGGCGTTCCCGGCTTTGGCGATGGCTGCCGTAATTTTTGAGGCATCAAACTGGACCACTCGTCCATTGCGTTTTTTGATGTGGGTAAACATACTCGACCTTTCCTTTCCTTGATAATTTCAAATGAATTGAAAAACCTGAAAACAATTATTTATGTTATGTCTCTTTATAACAATATATTGTAATCTGTCAATAAAAAAATCAATATATTGTATTCCCCTCTTTAAATTGCCGGCTGACAGGCCCTTGATTTGTTTGTCAGTAAAGGTTAAATAAATAAGTATGCAAACATACAAAGATCCTCTGTTTCGAAAAAAAGAAGCGCCCTGGTACCGGTCTGTTCCGGTGTATATGCTTTTTTCCCTGATATTTGGCGCGGTAACATCCATGGGTATTATCGGCATTGATGTTGCAGCAGGCCACGAACAGTACCGAGGATATGTCTGGGTTCCTGCGGTACTGGTGTTTTTTGCGGCCTTTCTGCTGGGTCTCGCCCTTATCCGGGTTATCAAAAGAAAGCGGGGAGATTCTTCCTGATAGCCGTTTTTGCGGCGGGTCTCATATAATAACGTGTTCTAACAGGAAGTGGATCATTCGGGCGGTGACTCCCCAGATGACAATTCCGTTATAAGGATACTTCAACTCGCCGATATCCGGAATTCTGCCGTAAAAACCCGCCGACTCGTGGGTGTCGCGCAAAGACTTCACCGGTACTTCCATGATCCCTGAAATTTCCACGGGATCGTATCGGAGGTTGGATCTGTCATTGTCCCATAAGGCCAGAAAACATTCGATAACCGTTTGCCGAATGGTAAAAAATTGTCCCATGGTGCCGGCCACCCGGAGATGATCCGGCGTGATGCAAAGTTCTTCCAAGAGCTCCCGGAGAGCCGTTTCAAGGGGATCACCGTCGGTATCATCCATGTGTCCGCCCGGCAAAGCCACCTGATTGCTCCATGGGTAGCCGGGGGTTTCGGTTTTCAACACCGTCAGGATGTAAGGTTCATGGCTTTTTTCGTAAAGAAGCAGAATTACGCTGGCCTGAAAAAAACTGTCTGCATGCCGTACCTTGTCAATAGGCGCGTGTGCAAGCCGATGCTGTAACCCCCGGAGATCTGATGCAGGTGTAAAAAAATCGCAGCTATTTTTTTCGTTTTTCCATGAATTCATCAAATTGCATTTTTTTATATTGGTCAGAGGCTATATAACTGAGGATGTGAGCCATCATTTCCGGGGGAATAAATCCTGGTCGACTGCCAATGGGCTCGGCTTCCTTATTAATAAACCAGTTGAACGGGAACCGGTCGGCCCCGAAACTTTTGGCAACCCCGGGTTCGGCTTCCGCATTGATTTTTATGGGGACGAAATTCGTGTTGAGGCTGTCAATTACATTTTTATCTGAGAAGGTTTCGTTTTGCATTTTCTTGCAATATCCACACCAGTCGGTATAGAAGTGAAGATATCCTTTTTTGTTGTTTTTTTTGATCTTTTTCATGCCGGCTTCATAAGAATTCCAGTTAATGCCTTGTTTGCCGTCTTTTGGCTGGCTGCCGGAAAAAGCAGTTCCTGCCGCCAATCCGAGCGAAAAAAGACAAGTTATGCCGACAGCCGTGAAAACTAACGTTTTTTTAAGCATCTATTCCTCCGTTCAAAAAAAAAGACTTGCAGCCCAACATGGGGCGTGAAAAAAGTGTTATTTTTTTCATTTAACTTTTGACAAAGCTTTCATAAAAGTTTCAGTTCCTGTCATACCGGTAATCTGATCGACTATCTCGCCTTTTGAATCGATGAGAATTACGGTTGGCACACCTTTAACTCCAAATTTGCTCTGGATCCTTCTTATTTCTTTGTCGGCGGCATGTGTCATGTCGACTTCGAAGACACGGAATCCTTTAAGTTTTTCTGCAACCAGGGGATCGGAAAGTGTTTGTTTTTCGAGCTCTCTGCACGGAATACACCAGTCAGCATGAAAAACAATAACCATTTTACGATTTTTTTCCAGTGCCCGGGCATAAGCGCTCCGTGAAAATTCTTCCCCCGCCGGTCTTTTTTGCTCGTCAGGAAAAAGTGCGTACATCGAGAGTCCAATCAGTAGCACGCATAATGCGAGTTTGAAAATTTGAAACCATCGTACGCCCTTTGCGTTTCTGTCAAAAAGCAATAAGAAAGCTGCAGCAAGAATGCCGAATACCGGAAGTGCATGGGTGCCTGCAGGTTCGGGCAGCAACGGTGCCGCAAAATATAAGGCCGCCCCCAGAAGTACAAAACCGAAAATATGCCTGACTCCGTCCATCCATTGCCCGGAGCCCGGCAAATTTTTGATTTTTCCGGAAAAAAGAGCAAGAAAAAGATACGGTGTGCCAAGACCCAGAGACAGGGAAAAAAACAGAAAAAATCCGTGTACGGGGTCAGCCCTGGCAGCTACATAGGCTACAAGCCCCAGAACCAGCGGGCCAATGCAGGGCGCTGCAATGATTCCCATGGTTAATCCCATCACCACAGCCCCCAAAAGACCGGATCTGGCACCTCCGGCGGCATCGGTCCAGTGCTGCGGAAGTTTTAATTCGTAAAGACCGAACATACTCAGCGCCATCAGGACGAAAAAAGCGGCAATGCAAATCAAAACCAGCGGATGTTGAAGAAGAGAGCCGAAAACAGCACCTGTCAAGGCGGTAACAACCCCTATGACAGAATATGTCGTCGCCATGCCGGCTACGTAGAGCAATCCCAAAAGAAAGAGTCTGCCGGTTCTGCCTTCACTTTGCGCTCCAAAATAGCTTATGGTTATAGGTATGATCGGATATACACAGGGTGTCAGGTTTAACGCAAGACCTCCAAGAAAAACAAGAATCAGGCCAAGCCACAGCCCGGAGGATTCGATGCTCGCAAAATATTCATTTCCGCTCCGGGAATCGGCGGCAAAAGGATTTATGCTCTTTACATTCTTATCAGCAAAATCGGTCGGCCCGGAATAAGAAAAGGGGCTTGTGACCTCTACTTTTATTGTCAGTGCGGCGGTTTTGGGTTTAAGGCAGGTATCCTGTCTGCAGGCCTGATAGTTAAATTCTAACGGCAGTTCATAAGTGCCCGGTTCGATATCCTTCCGGGCCCGAATGGATCCGGTAACAAAAAAACTGTCTTCAAATACGCTGACAGGCTTTTCTGCAAAATCGAACTCGTATTCCGAAGGCTCGGGATATCGAATGGATTCAAGGGAAAAGAAGTTGTTGTCAGCCAGTTTTAGTCTGGACGGGATCAGGTATTTGCCATTGGGGTTGTGGGAATTAATATGCCAGTTTTCTTTGAGCTCGAATTTCAATTCAAAAGCAAGGTTCTGGCCGGGGCGAATCGTTTCAGTGGAGAGCATAGGCGTTATGTGGAGAATTTCAACGCCTTTCTCGCCCCGGCAAAGTGCCGCGGAGGGCAAAACTACAAGGATAAAAAATAAGAAAAAGAAAGTTTTACGCATCTTGGTGTGAGCTTAATTGCCGCGACCGTTGGGCTGCTGTAAGGACCGCCTCGATGATACGGTCTTTTACGTGATGGCTCTCCAGCAGATTAATGGCGGCTTCGGTTGTACCGCCCGGAGACATAACCCCGGACCTTAAGGTTTCAGGGGCTTGATCGCGGTGTTTAATCAGTTGGAGCGCACCGGAAACGGCACCTGTAGCAAGTTTTAAAGCATCAGCACGCTCCAGGCCGAGTTTCTGAGCGGCCTCAACCATGGCTTCAAGCAGATAGAACCCGTATGCAGGGCCTGAGCCGGAAACAGCTGTGACCGCATCCATTTGTTCTTCATCGAAGACAAGAACTTCGCCCATGGAGGAAAGAAGCGATTTGGCGGCCTCGATATCGTCCTGTCCGGCTTGTGCGTTTACGCACATTCCTGACATCCCGGCTCCCACTAGTGCCGGTGTATTGGGCATTACCCGGATTATAGGCATGGCGGATTTTTCTTCCTCGGTTCGGCCGGGATATATGAATCGCTCTACACTGCTGAGAAGGATTCCTGCGGCAATCGAAATAAAAAGTCGCTTGCGGGATATTTCGGTAAAACAGCCGGCTTCTGAAAGCTCGGCCAAAACTGAGTCCATGATCTGGGGTTTTACAGCCAGAATCACAATTTCGCAAGTGTTTGCCACTTCAACGGTGGCCGCGGCCGCGGCCACCCCGTATGCCCCGGATACGGTATTTATACGCCCGGAGTCCGCATCACTGATTACAATCTCTTCAGGCTTCCTGAGGCCGGCCTGCAGCATGGCGCCTATCATGGCCTCGGCCATATTGCCCGCTCCGATAAAACCGATTTTCCGGTAATGCTTCATTTTAATACCTTAAACTATCTGTTCAGTTGGTGTTTTAATTACGTTTATCTGTAATCTTTATAAGCGTGCCGGCTCATATTGTCAATGCCGTGTGAAAATCGGAAAGATATTGACTAATGAGATTGATGTATTTAATAATGAATTATTATATTTAATTATTATATGATTCAACTCTAAACGAAAGCGGCAGATACAAGATGTTTGTAATAGGCAATTTTCTTTTCGGACTGGCCAAGATTTTAAATATCGCCCTGACGATATACATGTGGATCATTATTGCCCAGGCGGTACTGTCCTGGGTGAATCCGGATCCTTTCAACCCGATCGTACGGATCATAAACCAGATTACCGAGCCTGTATTATCCAGAGTTAGGCGGTATCTGCCCACTGTGTTCGGCGGGATAGATTTTTCGCCGATTATAGTGTTGCTGGCCGTGATTTTTCTTCAGGCTTTCCTTGTCCAGAGCCTGATGCAGATGGCAAGTATGATGTAGAATAAATAATAATCTGCTTTATTCAGCAGGGGGCAATTTATGGCCAAAATCGATGCCTTTTTCAAGCTGATGAATGATCAGGGCGCTTCTGATCTGCATCTGGCTGCGGGACAACAGCCCGCCCTGCGCATCAACGGTGAAATCGAGCGGGTGAAGTACAAGCCGTTGAACAATGAGGACCTGCGCAGCATGGTCTATGAAATCACTTCGGAAGAAAAGATCAAGGTCTTTGAAGAAACCGGTGACATAGACTTCGGTTATGAAATTCCGGGCCTGGCCCGTTACCGTGCCAATATGTTCATGCAGCGAAACGGAGTGGGAGCAGTGTTCAGGCAGATTCCCACCAATATCATGACCGTTGAGCAGCTTGGGCTGCCCTCTGTGGTCTCCAGGCTGGCATCCCTGCCAAGAGGTCTGGTGCTGGTCACCGGTCCCACCGGCAGCGGCAAATCCACCACTCTTGCGGCTATCATAGACGAGGCAAACCGCATCCGCAAAGATCATATCATTACCATTGAGGATCCCATAGAATTTGTTCATGAAAGCAAAGGCTGCATTATAAACCAGAGGGAAATAGGACAGCATACCAATTCTTTCAGCGCCGCCCTTCGCGGTGCGCTGAGAGAAGACCCTGATATTGTCCTGGTAGGCGAAATGAGGGATCTTGAAACCATTTCCCTGGCTATCGAGGCAGCCTCCACCGGACATTTGGTGTTTGCAACCCTGCATACCTCCAGTGCCATGAAAACTGTTGATCGCGTAATCGAAGTGTTTCCGGCAGATCAGCAGCCTCAGGTCAGGTCTACACTTGCCGACGGCATTCGAGGGGTGGTTGCCCAGGTTCTGTTTAAGCGGGCCGACCGCAAAGGCAGAACTCCGGCCTTGGAGGTAATGATTGCAACACCTGCGGTACGCAATCTTATCCGGGAAGCCAAGACTCACCAGCTAACATCTTCCATGCAGACCGGCAAGAAATACGGAATGCAGGTGCTCGATGATGCTATAATGGATCTTTATAACAGGGGCTGGATAACCGGAGAGGACGCATATGCAAAGTCCAACGAAAAATCCAGATTCAGGCCTCTGCTAAAGAATCCCCCCCAGGACTTTACCGAGGCTTGATGGGCATGGCCAAAAGGCGGAGTTCGATATCCGGATTTTTTCTGAACAGGGATTTATGTTTAAGCATTATGCATAAATTTAAAGCTTACAGGGAGTAGATATGCGAAAACCGGAAATGGATCATATCCTGACTACAATGCTCGATTCCCAGCAGAGTGTATCGGATCTTAATTTCACGGTTGGCAAGCCGCTGCAGGTAGAATCGTTCGGAGAACTTCTCCCTGTGGAGATGAAACCGTCACTAAAGCAGCTCACCCCTTTTCAGACTGAGATTCTGGCCTTAAACCTCATGGGGAACGACCGTCGTCTAGTCGAAACGTTTATTCAGGAAGGTTCCTGCGATCTATCCTATACGCTTCCGGGCAAGGCGCGCTTCCGGGTTAATGCATTTTCCCAGTCCGGCAACTGTTCGATTGTTCTGCGCCAGCTTGAAACAAGGGTGCCGACCATTCAGGAAATGGAACTGCCGGAAGCCTTCTACGATATTGCCAGGGAAAGAGACGGGATCGTATTTGTGACGGGCGCTACCGGAACAGGAAAGACAACCTCTCTGGCCTCCATGCTCGAAGAGATAAACAGAAACAAGTCAATACATGTCATAACTCTGGAAGACCCTATAGAGTTTGTTCACTCACATAAGAAGGCAACTTTTAACCAGCGGGAATTGGGCAGAGATTTTGATTCCTTTAGCCACGGACTTCGCGCTGCCCTGCGTCAGGCGCCCAAAGCCATCCTGGTGGGGGAGATGCGCGACAGAGAAACCGTTGAAATCGGGCTGACAGCGGCTGAAACCGGCCATCTGGTTCTGACGACCTTGCACACGGTCGATGCCGGTCAGACTATCAACCGCTTACTGGGCATGTTTAGTACCGAGGAGGAAAACCAGATACGTATACGTTTGGCCGACACCCTGCGCTGGGTGGTATGTCAACGGCTTCTGCCCAAGGTCGGCGGCGGACGGGCAGCCGCCTTTGAGATTCTGTGCACGGGTCTGCGCGTAAAAGATATGATTCTAAACGGCGAATCCGAAGGAAAGACCTATTATGACGTCATGGAGGCGGGCACCGCGTTCGGCATGACCACATTTGACAATTTCATTGTCAGGCTTTTTGAAAAAGGGCTTGTGGCCGAAGACACCGCACTGGGCTATGCATCCCACAGATCGGTGGTGGGACGGGGCATCGATCAGGTAAAAAGCGCAAGAGGAGAGGCCACCAGTGATATCGAGGATCTGGAGATAGACATGGGATACAACAAGAGGTAGAAAAAATGGAAATCACCTGCAAAAGCTGCGGCAGAAAAATCAACATTCCGGACGAAAAAATACCTCAGGCAAAAAGCTTTTCAGTGCGCTGCCCTTCCTGCCGCGAAAAAATTTCAGTGGACTTAAAAGCCGGAGCGGATGAAAGCCGACCGGCGGAGGAAGCCGGCTGGAGCGAACAGCAGGAGGAGCAACAGCCGCGGGACGTGTTCACAGTCTCCGGAGAGGACTATGATGCCAGTGAAAAGCCCTTTGACTTTCTTGAAGAAGAAGGACTTACCGCCATGCTCCTGGAACAGGATCCGGACACGGCCGAGCATGTAAAAGGAGTGCTGGAGGTGATGGACTATAATGTCACAATACCGGAAAGCATCCGCGAGGCGTTGCGTAAAATGAAATATCATCAGTTCAATCTGATCGTGTTAAACGAAACCTTTGATTCCAGCAGTCCGGATGCAAACGGGGTGCTGATCTATCTGCAGCGTTTAAACATGCATGTAAGGCGCAATATTTTCGTGGCCCTTCTCACGGAGCGCTACAATACAATGGATAATATGGCGGCTTTTTTAAAAAGTGTTAATATAGTCATCAACTTAAAGGATATCAAGAGTTTTGACCGGATCCTTTCCAGGGGAATCAACGAAAATGACCTGTTTTATGCAGTCTTCAAGGAAAGTCTCAAGAAATTGGGACGAATCTGAGAAAAGAAACATACCGGGGGATGGACAAAACAGTCTTTTACCCGGAACCTTTTGCCCTGAACCTTTTACTTATCAGCCTGAGCCCTTCCAGGGTCAGCTCCGGTTCCACTGCTTCAATAGATTCAGAAATCTCGCCGATTGAAGACGCCAGTCCTCCTGTTGCTATAACCTTCGGGTTGGGGGGCTCCATCTCCCTTTTGATTCGTCTTACCATACCGTCTACGAGTTCAGCATATCCATATAACAGCCCTGCTTTCATGCTTTCAGATGTCTCCTTGCCGATGACCGATGCCGGAGGGTTAAACAGTTCCACCCTGGGAAGCTTGGAAGCATGCCGGAAAAGCGCTTCCGCGGATATGCCTATTCCGGGTGCGATGGCGCCTCCCAGATATTCGCCCTGCTCTGAGATGCAATCAAAAGTGGTGGCTGTTCCAAAATCGATAATAACAAGGCTTGTCCGATACTTTTCATATGCGGCAAACGCGTTTACCAGCCGGTCCGCACCTACTTCTGCAGGATTGCGGTAGCAGATGGTCATGTCCACGCTGTCAGGGCCGATCCAGTCGGGGGCATGTGTCAGGTATTTGCGGCAGAAAGCATCCAGGGTCCGGATGATGGGCGGAACAACGCATGAAATAACTGTCTGGTCAATATCGGGCATTTCTATGTGCTGTTGGGAAAAAAAACGGGTCAGGTAGATATAAAGTTCATCTTCGGTAAGCTTGGCTTCAGTGTGAAGACGGCAATCGGCGCAGAGGGTTTCGTTTTCAAAGAGTCCGGCCGCGATCTCGGTATTGCCCACATCCAGTACAAGCAGTATCATTTTTATTCTGTGTCCTTTTCCGATGTCCGCCTTTCGTTGCGGATGGAATCCACCACTCGTAATGTGGTAAGAGTCTCTGCGACATTGTGAACCCTTATAATATGGACCCCTTTGATCGCAGCTGCAGCCACAATTCCCTGAGTGCCGGTTTCGATTTCTGGGCTGTCGACCGAAAGCTCGCCTTCCGGGAAGGAAGAAAGTAATTTGCGGATAAAGGTTTTTCTGGATGGACCCAGAAGAACAGGCAGTCCGAGATCATTGAAACTGTCTATTCGGTTGATAATTTGCAGGTTGTGCTCTACGGTTTTGCCGAAGCCTATTCCCGGATCCACGATGATGCGGTTTTGGTCAACACCGGCCGAAACCGCCCGGTTCACGGCATCCTTTAGAAAGTCCCGGATTTCACCGATCAGGTCGTCATAATAGGGTTCCACCTGCATGGTCCTGGGCTCGCCCTTCATGTGCATCAGTACAAGGAGCACATCGTTTTGGGCCGCAACCCTCCCCATCACCGGATCAAAGCCAAGGGCGCTGATATCGTTTATAATAACAGCTCCGGCCTCGATCGCACGGCGGGCCACCTCTGCTTTGGTGGTGTCAATAGAGATGGGTACGGAAATTTTGCCGGCCAAGTGCTCGATTACCGGAAGGACCCGCCGGGTTTCTTCTTCTGCCGAGACCGGATCTGAAAACGGGCGGCTGGACTCCCCTCCGATATCCAGAATATCGGCGCCGTCTGCGATCAGCTTTTCGGCCTGTACAAGAGCCGCATCCTTCTGGAAAAATTGTCCCCCGTCTGAAAAGGAGTCAGGGGTGATATTGAGAACCCCCATTATTGCAGTATTTTTACCGAGTTCCAGGCGCCGTCCTCCCCACTGCAGACTAAAGGGCCTCATCTGTGCTTTCCTTTTGCTCCTGACTATCAGCGTCTTGAACGGACTCGGACTCGTTTTCCTTTATTTTATCTCTGGCTTCTTCTTCGGTATGGTCGCTTGGATCAGAAGGAAGCCGAATGCCGGGCCGCATTTCGTATATCAAGTCATCGAGCTCTTTTCCCATCACGGTTTCCTTATCAAGCAGCCGCTCTGCAAGCCTGTTTAAGATGTCCATATTGTCATTTAAAATTTGTTTAGCCCGGTTATAGCTTTCTTTTACCAGTCCGGCGACTTCCGCATCGATTTTCTGGGCTGTTGCCTCGGAATAGTCACGATGTTGGGCTATTTCGCGTCCAAGGAAAATGTGTTCCTCGTTTTGACCGTATGTAAGCGGACCAAGGGTTTCGCTCATGCCCCAGGAGCATGTCATCTTTTGTGCCAGTTCCGTCGCTTTCTTGATGTCGTTTGCCCCCCCGGTACTAATGCGATTGAACACCAGTTCTTCGGAGACCCTGCCCCCCAGGGCAACGGCAAGTTCGCTCATGAGTTGGTCTTTAAACATGAAGTCCCGTTCTTCGGGCAAAAACCAGGTTACGCCCGCAGCCCGGCCGCGAGGGATGATTGTGATTTTGTTAATCGAGTCTGTCTCCGGCGAAAACCTTGCTACCAGGGCATGACCGCCTTCGTGGTAGGCTGTTACTTTTTTATCTTCTTCTTTCATTACCTTGGATTTGCGCTCCAAACCCATGAATATTTTGTCCTTGGCCTCTTCGAAATCGACCATATTAACCTTTTCCTTGTCCTTCTTGGCCGCGATAAGAGCGGCTTCATTAACCATGTTTTCCAGGTCCGCTCCCGAAAATCCGGGAGTGCCCTTGGCAAGAACCACCGGGTCCACATCGGAGTCAGTCGGAGTACGCTTTAGATGGACCTCGATGATTTCGGTGCGCCCTTTGATGTCAGGCATGGGAACCACTACCTGCCGATCGAAGCGGCCCGGTCTGAGCAGTGCCGGGTCGAGTACATCAGGCCGGTTAGTGGAGGCTATCAGGATAACTCCCTCATTGGATTCAAATCCGTCCATTTCAACCAGCAACTGGTTTAATGTCTGTTCGCGCTCGTCATGCCCCCCGCCGAGCCCGGCTCCACGCTGACGTCCCACGGCATCGATTTCGTCGATAAAAATCAGACACGGGGCGTTCTTTTTGCCCTGGACAAAAAGATCCCGTACCCGGGAGGCACCCACACCCACAAACATTTCCACAAAGTCCGAGCCGCTGATGCTGAAAAAAGGCACCCCGGCCTCGCCGGCGATGGCCCGTGCAAGCAAGGTTTTGCCCGTTCCCGGTCCGCCGACCATCAGCACTCCTTTCGGAATGCGGCCGCCGAGCCGTGTATATTTCTTGGGATTTTTTAAAAACTCCACCAGCTCGACAACTTCCTCCTTGGCCTCGTCAACTCCGGCGACATCGTTAAAGGTGATTTTGGCCCCCTGCTCGGAGAGCATCCTGGCCCCGGACTTGCCGAATGACATTGCTTTTCCTCCCCCACCGCCCTGCATCTGGCGCATAAAAAAGATCCATACCGCGATCAGCAGAATCATGGGGAACCAGGAAACCAGCACGGATACAAACCAAGGAGTATCCTGTTCGGGCTTGGCCTTTATGGAGACCCCCTTATTCCTGAGAATGCTTATAAGTTCATTGTCCTGGGGAGCATAGACGGAAAAACGGTCCCCGTCGGTTCCGGTTGCTGTCAGTTTTTGGCCCTGTATGACCACGTTGTTGACCCGGCCGTCTTCCACCATGCTTAAAAACTGAGAATAGCCGATTTCATTTTCGCTTTGCTGCTGGGTGTTGAATATATTGTACAGCATGATCATCATCAGTACGATGACGATCCACAGGGCAAGGTTCTTGTTAAAGGCGTTCAATTTAAAATTCCTCCGGATATTACAAGTCTTTACCGGTGCTGAAAAACGAAATTTTCAGCACGTTTTCAGTTTTAGGAGTGATTTTGACACGTTCGTCAATCCGCATGCCAACCACCCATATTATCTGCCCTCCGCTTTCAATCACCGGTATCCGGCCGCGCTTGTCCGGCCGGACCTTGTTGTTGATAAAAAAATCCTTTATTTTCATTGTGCCGCGCATGCCGAGCGGCACAAAACGGTCTCCCGGACGAGGGTTTCGTATGATTACCGGGAATTTGATCCGGTCTAAGTCCACCCAGGCGGCCTGCTCTTGCCGGTTAAAAACATAATCATAATCTATATCATGAATAGAAAGAGGATTAAATACAAACCGGGTACTGATTTCATCTATCCATACCGACTCGGGAGTTTTTCCGATCCTTTCCAGTGTATGTGCAAACTGAACCGTTGCCCACTTTTTGCCGGAGGCGGCAAAAGACCGCAAGGATTTTTTTCTCCTTGTAAATCCAAGCCGGTCTTCATTGCGCATTACAAGGATACGGCCGGGCAGATGGATTTGTACGGCGCCGCCGGCTTCCCGTTCGATCATGGAAGCAACTGCGTCGATGTGTTGATACTCGATACGGCGCAAATCACCCTTGACCTCAAGGATCGCTTTGCGAATAATCCTTCTTTTGGCTGCGGTTTGCAGCGGATAAAGATGTTTTACGGAAAGCACCAGCTCGCAACCGCCGGCATCCCGTCCGATGACAGCATCTTCGTAGACCGGAGCCACAACATTGTCTATCCAGTCCGATTCCTCCCGCATCACCTTTGAAAGGCGGCAAAGTGTTTCGACGATTCGGGGATTGTATTTCTGAAGCTCCGGAATAAGACAGTTTCTTACATGATTGCGTGTAAATCGGATGTCTCTGTTGGATTGATCCGTGCAATATGAAATTTTATGATCCTGAAGGAACCGTTCGATTTCCATGCGCGGTGTTTCAATTAGAGGCCTGATTACATCGCCGCGCAGCGGATCAATTCCCCCCAGTCCTGTGGGCCCGGTCCCCCTTAGTAGATTAAGCAGAACCTGTTCAGCAGCATCTTCCTGCTGATGCCCAACCGCGATTTTGTCATATCCGGCTTTTGCCGCGGTTTTTCGGAAAAAATCGTAGCGGGCGTTTCTGCCGGCCTCTTCAAGATTAATCCCCTTCTGCATGCCCATGGCATGAATATCTTTTATCTCATAAAAATAAGACAGGTTCAGCCGTTTGGCAAGATCTTTCACAAAACTGGCTTCTGCATCGGATTCTTGGGCCCTCAGGCCGTGATTTAGATGAGCGACCCCGAGGCACCATCGGTAAGCCGCGGAAAGCCTTAAGAGTACGTACAGCAGTGCAACCGAATCCGGCCCGCCCGAAACCCCGACGAGCACGGATTGGTTTGCCGCAAGCATGCCGTGGGCAAAAATGGTCCGTTCAACTCCCCGGATGAAAGGATGCTTGCTGATTGCTGCAGAATTTGAGGTTTTTACCTGTTCCATCCAAGTGATCTCAATTAAATATGTACTATATTTGTAGAATTTTGTATAATATACAACATATATCGGAAAGATACAAACAAGCGCTGTCAGGATATGAAAAATTGCCTCTTGCAAACCTGTTACACAGCTCTTATATTAAATTTCCCGGCTGGGATAGGCGGGGTGCTGGCGGTACCCTGAACCCGAAAACCGCTTGATGCGGGGCTGAACTCCCTCCCGAGGATTTGATGCGGTTGCCGCAGGCCATTCAGGCCGGCCGCCGCGCAACAGACGGTTACGAACCTCGTCAGGTCCGGAAGGAAGCAGCGATAAGTAATGCGGTCTGTGTCGCGGAACGTTCCCGGCCAGGTTATGGCCTGCATTTTCCAAGTCTGTTCGACGGAGGGTTCCCGGTCGGGACTCTTGCCCAAGGTCTTTTCCGGAGATATAGAGCTTCAATTATTAAAAAACCTGTCTTGACATTCCACTATTGTGACTTATTTTTTTGTCAAATTCGAAAAGAATCAGAAAGTTTCAGTCAGTTACGCTGCTATCAAGCGTAATGAAACAAACAAAGGAGAACCTTGGAATAAAAGAGGTGTAACATATGGTTCGCGAGTCGCGGGGTAAAAAAAACACTGCCGAGGAGAGCGAAATCAAGGCGGAAGATACTAAAGAGGAATTCATGAAGGAAAAGCAAACACCGGAAAACGATTCGGATTCCGGAGCAGCACAAAGCAATGCCGAAGCAAAGGAGCAACAGCATAAGGAGCCTGAAGAAATCGAGCAGTTAAAAAACGAACTTGCTTCTGCAAAAGCTGAAGCCGCCGAGACTTATGAGCGGCTGCTGAGGCTTTCCGCCGAATTCGAAAATTACAAAAAACGAACCCAGCGCCAGATGGACGAGAATAAAAAGTGCGCTAATGAAGAGCTTTTAAAGGATCTGCTCTCGGTGGTGGACAACCTGGAACGGGCTTTAAACGTCGCCGGCGAAAAGAAGACAGAGACTGACACCAACATGGCCGAAGGGATAGAGATGACATTAAATGAGATTCTAAAGACTCTTAAAAAACATAATGTCACGCCTGTTGAGGCTATGGGAAAGCCCTTTGATCCAACGTATCACGAGGCTCTTATGCAGGAAGAAACAGACGAATACCCGGAAAACACTGTAATCGGGGAGATGCAGAAGGGCTACGTGCTGCATGACCGCTTGATTCGTCCGGCCAGGGTGGTGGTTTCAAAGGCCAAATCGTCTTGAATTAAAACAGAGTGCGCGACGGCGGATCGTTTGTATTGTGAATAAAAAAATTGAAAAAATATCATCACTAAGGAGGCATAAAAATGGGGAAGGTAATCGGAATTGATCTGGGCACAACAAATTCGTGCGTGGCCATACGTGAGCAGAACGAAACCACGGTTATTACAAACGCGGAAGGAGGCCGCACCACACCTTCTGTTGTGGCGGTCAATGACAGCGGTGAACGCATGGTCGGCCAGATTGCAAAGCGCCAGGCCATTACCAATCCGGAAAACACGGTTTTCGGTGTCAAGCGTCTGATCGGCAGGAAATTTGATTCAGATACCGTACAGCGTGACATCAAAAACCTGCCATATACGATTGAGCGCGCAAACAACGGAGATGTCAGGATAAAGATACAGGACAAATACTATAGTCCGGCCGAGATTTCTTCCTATATACTGGGTCATATTAAGCGGTATGCAGAGGACTATCTCGGAGAGACTGTAACAGATGCCGTGATTACTGTGCCGGCATACTTTGACGACAGTCAGAGGCAGGCAACAAAAGACGCCGGAAAAATTGCGGGCCTAAACGTTCAGCGTATCATCAACGAGCCCACAGCGGCCTCGCTTGCCTACGGACTTGACAAGAAGTCGGATGAAAAAATCGCAGTATTTGATTTTGGCGGCGGCACCTTTGACATCTCCATACTCGAGATCGGCGACGGGGTCTTTGAGGTCAAAGCCACCCACGGCGACACCCATTTGGGCGGTGATGACATTGATCTGCGGATAATTGATTACCTGGCAGATGAGTTCAAAAAAGACAGCGGCATTGACATCCGCAACGATAAAATGGCCCTGCAGCGGTTAAAGGAAGCCGCGGAAAAAGCCAAGATGGAGCTTTCCACCTCCATGGAGACAGATGTTAATCTGCCGTTTATCACCGCGGACCAGAACGGCCCCAAGCACATGAACGTCAAACTCACCCGCGCCAAAATGGAATCCCTGATCGAGGAGCTTTTAGACAGGCTTGAAGGTCCATGCAAGACCGTGCTCAAGGATGCGGGAATTTCGGCCAACGATATCGATGAAGTTATACTGGTTGGAGGGATGACACGGATGCCCGCAGTACAGGAGCGGGTAAAAAAGATTTTCGGCAAGGATCCCCATAAGGGCGTTAACCCGGATGAAGTGGTGGCCATCGGTGCCGCTATCCAGGGCGCGGTTCTTTCCGGAGACGTAAAGGACGTTCTGCTGCTCGACGTCACCCCGCTTTCCCTGGGCATTGAGACTCTTGGCGGGGTTATGACCAAACTGATCGAAAAGAACACCACGATACCGACCAGAAAGAGCCAGATCTTTTCGACCGCTGAGGATAATCAGCGGGCGGTTACCATTCACGTGCTCCAGGGTGAGCGCGAAATGGCGGCTGACAATAAGAGTCTGGGCAAGTTTGAACTTTCGGATATTCCGCCCGCACCGCGTGGGGTGCCGCAGATCGAGGTGACCTTTGACATTGATGCCAACGGGATAGTGCATGTGTCTGCAAAGGACAAGGCCACCGGCAAAGAACAGTCCATCCAGATTCATGCCTCCAGCGGACTAAACCAGGAGGAGATCGAAAATCTGGTCAAAGAGGCGGAACAACACGCAGAAGAGGACAGAAAGCGGCGTGAACTGGTAGAGGCCAGAAACAATGCCGATTCTCTGATTTACTCCACTGAAAAGTCCCTGCGCGAACTCGGGGATAAGGTGGATGCGGATACCAAACAGCGGGTCGAAGAAATCATAGGCCGGCTGCGCAAGGCAATGGAAGGCGAGGACAAGGAAGAGATCAACAAGATCAGCGAAGAACTGCAGCAGGCGTCCCACAAATTGGCGGAAACCATGTATCAGCAGGCATCTGAGTCCGGCGGTGAACAAACCGGACAGGGAGAGCAGGCCGGTGCCGGTCAGTCCCAGCAGGCAGGCCAGGACGAAGACGTGGTGGATGCCGATTACGAAGAAGTGGACGATAACAAGAAATAACCTTGGATTTTTAAGAAAAAATTGATTAAAGGCCCGGCCCTCTGCAAAGAAAGCGGAGCCGGGCCTTTGTAGCAAGGGGGCTGTATGGCGTTTTTAAACGAGCAGATATTCGGCAATGCCGTACTGCACTGGCTTTTGGCCATTCTTGTTATTGTTGTTCTCACCTTTGTAATTATCCTGCTGCGCAATCTCCTCTCCCGGCGTAGTTCACGTATAAAAGCCGGACATCCGGCCGGCATTTACCCTGAAATCATCGGGCGGACCAAGCCGTATGCACTGTTTCTTGCAGCCCTTTATCCGGCATCTTTGCTGGTGGAACTACCCGAACGAGCCAGAGAGGTTATTGCAAGTGTGGCCTTTATCGGGCTTGTTTTCCAGATCGGCATTTGGGGCAGTTATGTTGTCTCAACAGGTATACGGCGTTACGTTGGACAGAAGGGCGAAGGGCCGGTTACCGACTCCGGCGTGACCGTGATGAGCATTTTGGCCAAGGCCGTATTGTGGGTTTTTATCTTTCTGGTTATTCTGGAAAACCTTGGTGTCAACGTCACAACACTTATTGCCAGTCTCGGGGTGGCGGGAATTGCAATCGGACTTGCCACCCAGAATATTCTCGGGGATCTGTTTGCCGCTCTGTCCATACTTCTTGACAGGCCCTTTGAAGTGGGGCATTTTATTATAGTGGGCGAACATTTGGGCACAGTGGAAAAAATCGGCCTTAAAACCACCAGGATCAGGAGCCTGAGCGGAGAACTGCTGATTTTTGGAAACAACGATCTTTTACAGAGCCGTATACGAAATTTTACGCATTTTCAGGAAAGGCGTGTGGTATTCACATTCGGTGTGCTCTACAGCACTTCTTCTGAAAAGCTGAAAAAAATACCGGCAACGGTGAAACAAATTATCCAGGAAGTTGAAAACACCAGGTTTGACCGGGTCCATTTCAAGTCATTCGGCGATTTTTCCCTGGTTTTTGAGGTGGTCTATTACGTGCTGAGTCCCGATTATCTGGTATACATGGATGTTCATGAAAAGATAAACCTTGGAATTTTTGAGGCTTTTGAAAAAGACGACATCAACTTTGCTTTTCCAACCCGCACGATTCATATAGCAAGTCAGCCTGGTGAAAGTGCTTTTAGAAACTCAGGAGCAATTTTATAGACGCCCTGGAAAATATCCTTACGGGAATGAAGAAAAAAAAGAGGTTACGTTGAAAAAGAATCGTAAGAACTTGTTTCTGGGCGATATCTGAGCATTTTGAGAATAAGCGGTTAAATTTAGCAGACAAATTTGATGGCTTCGTAAAAAGTCCAATATCTGCGTTGCGCTGCATATCTCCGGAATTTCACGTACGATTAAGTACGCTGCATTCCTCGATATTTGCGCGCCTTGATCTTGAACTTTTTACTTTGCCATCTAAAAATTGACT
>JAIPDT010000080.1 GCA_021737545.1 Desulfobacteraceae bacterium | reverse complement strand
TAACAGTGGATATGCTACCACTTGCGTAGCTTATGGTTCCTATATAATTTTCAGCAATACCTACAAGAGAAAACTTAATCAAACATGCCGGTATTTGAATCATAAAGAGTATTATAACTGTCTTAACAACAAATTTAAGAAGTTTTTCACTGTCTTCATTAACAATTACCACGAAATATAAAAAGGGAAATATCGTGTATAATGTATAGTTTACCAGATCGAATAATTTTGTGCCGTTCCAAATGGCTGAAGATAATATTGCCGCACATATTAAAAAGAATAGACTTATATGAGGAAACAGGATACTTTTCTTTTGATTTATCTTTAGGCTCAGGAGAATCAATATAATGGCTGGTGGTCCAAGCTTGGTGACTCCTGAGGGCACATTGAGAAAGTCTTCTATTACAAAGTTAAAGAAGACTATGATCCAAAGGGAGGCGTGTAAATATTTTATCATTTATGTTGACTATAGGGGATTGTATAAATCACATCGAGCCATTTTAGCTTGTCAGGCCAATTTATCCAAGTATGGCTTCAAATTATTATTTACAATATTTTTCCAAGTGTATTTCAGGTTAGAATTGCGTATCTCTCTCGAATCAAAAGAATTTTTTTTATCATATATTTCTTTTAACCCCTCGTAAAATTCATCTGCTGAATCATTAATTAAAACACCATCTTTTTCATTTACTATTTTAGCATTCTCTGAAGTTCTTGTGGCAATCACAGCCATACCCGACAATAGGTACTCAAAGGTTTTAGTTGGTGGCTGTACATCAAAATATTCAGTCATCGGAATGTATGAGATACCAATGTTGTGAGAGTCAAAATAAGGTTTTAATTGATTATGAGGGATTCTGCCTTTTATCGTGATAACATCACTTAAGCCATAATAATCAACTATGTTTTTTAATCGCTTTTCTTCATTGTTAGGACCGCTACCGATAATTGTGTATACAACTGATACTGAATCGCTAAATTCATCACAAAATTTTTTTAGGCCATGGAGGGTAACTTCCATATTTCTATTAGATAGAGTACCCACATATAACAGCTTTATTTCATCAAATGTTTTATTGACATTTGAAATAATATCCGCCCCCAAAGGAAGAACATGAGCCTTATGTGCAAGATTAAGCCTCTTTGACAGGCTTTCCGAAATAATTGTAATATTTTTGAAAAATCTGGCCTCAAATCCTAAGCGAATGTCCTGCATTGTTCTTCTAACACTATTTGCTTTTACTGAGCCGGTACGAATGTCAAGGATATAACGAAAGTTTGGTTTAATAAGCCTTAAGGCCAGAGAGACCACCTTGAAATACTTAATAAAAACAATGTCAGGCTTGTCTTTCATCAAAGATGTGGCCCTGTTCAAAAAACGAAGGCCTCTAATAAGCATGTTTCCTTTCCAAGGGACATAATGGACCTCAATTCCTGGCATGTCGATTCTTTCCAATCCGCCATCCCAGCCTATATAAGTAACTGAATAGTATTCTTTTAGATACTTGCAATAATAATAGGCATCAATATGATAGCCGAATTGTGTGGGGCAGATTATAAGCAATTTTTTCATATATATATGACTAAATACTTTTTATTCTGTAAATGCTGACAGAATCTCAGGCAGGTTGGCTTCTATTGAAAAATTTTTAAAGGCGTATGTTTGTGATGCTTCACTCATTTCATAACGTAATGACTCATTGTCAACCAGAAGCTTAGTTCTATGTAGGAGATTTTTAAAGTTGTGACATAAAAAGCCAAACTTCTCTTGTTCCAATATTCCGTCTATATCTGCATGCATACTTACTACTGGAACTTTGCGCATCCAAGCTTGAATAAAGGTGTTAGGGAAGCCTTCGTACAGACTGGTATTAACAAAGATATGGGACTGCGCCAATGTTTTGTTGACTTCATCAACCGACCGGCTGCCCATGTAGATCAAGTTAGGTGCATTATTGATCATCTGCTTTATGCTATCCATCCAGGGATTTTTTGCCGAGCGACCGATCATGATGAATCTGGCATTAGTGCAGCCCTGAAGTTTATTTGCAAGCCGGATAAATTTTTCTGGTTGCTTAAGTTTCTTAAAATTTGCTACCCAGACAACCTGCACTGTTTGGCTTTTTTGGGTTTTCCTTCGCGGTGTGGGGTGGCAGTTTGGGATTACCTTACTTACATGCTGTTTATAATTTTTTTGTAAAAGTTGACTTTGATGCTTTGTCTGGCTGAAAATATAAGTTACAAACCGGATACTGTATTCAAAGCTCAGTTTATCGATAACTTGAAAAGGCAAATGTTTCCATGAATTAAATTGATATTTTTTTACTAAATCGTCTCTTGCAATATGCCAAATAGATTTGCAATGATTTTTTTGACTATAATAAACAGCCGGCGCAAGCGAATACGGGATGTAGGCACGGCTATAAATTACATCGGGCTTGATCTTCTTGATAGAATCATAGATTCTTTTCATATATATACTGTTAGCCCCCAAGCGCTGAGCCAGGCGGCTCCTGGGCAACATAAAACCCGGGTATCTCGGGGTAGCAAAGCTTTTGGGATGAATATGAATTCCAAAGATTTGATGCCCTTCTTGCTCAAGCGCCTCTGCTATATAACTTGCCTGGAGCTCAGCCCCTCCAATGGTTTCTTCAACTATCCCAGGTATAAATAAAATCTTCATATGCTTGTATGTCAGTTATTGATCGTACTTCCATTCTTGCGGAAATCGCTGCCTGTATTTTTGTTTTAATTTGGAAAGGTAATACCAGTATGGTTTTTGAATAGATTTAGTTCTATTGGTTAGTTTCAGGTCATTGCTTTTAAGCTCACAAAGAATATCTTGAAGAATTTTATCTTTCTCATCATCGCTTCGGATCGCTGGAATCAATTTTTTGTACTCGGGCGGGAACTCCTCTTGCTTTCTTATTTGAGATTGTGCTTTTTCAACTTGCTTTCTTGTGCCCATGCTTCCAAATACTTGATGATGCTCTTTGTTCCAAAATCTCTCCTTGCCTTCGAAATAGGGAATTTCGAGTGCATTACACAGTGCTTCAATCGTACCAGCAGGATCTGCAACCAGTTCGTTGTAATTCAATGTGATATATGGGAGGTTAGCAGAAAAAAATCTTAGATAGTATTTTTTGAAATACTCTCTGGCCTTATCAATTCGAGTACCTCTTTTCCAATATGAGTGATAAAAATTAATTGGCTCTTTAAAAAGCAACACATTATATACGGTGATGTTGTTTCGTTTCTCTCGTAAATTGTTGTCAATTACCCAAGGGAGATTCTTGGAGGAATCGACTAATATATCTACATCAAGCCAATCAAAACATTTTTGGTAGAATTCATCTTCAGAAAATTTTTTAAGCTGCTCCCATGGGCAGTTTTTCCGACCACAGGAACAAATGATTTTAAAATGATGCGATCTGAAAGGCCGAAACCAGGCATGAACCTCTCCAAGGGAAAAAGCCCTTGGATCATTGCCCAGAATGAGATCAACCATAGTTGACCCGCTTCTGCCTGTGCCGCAGATGTTGATTAGTTTTCTTTTTTTAGTCATACACTTTTTACTGGTCAATTTTTAAACATTAGTCTCAAAGAGTTTTGTGCTGGAACAAATAAGTTTTTTCCTCCGGGAATAAACCATGGAATAATAGTATACGTTGTTCCAAAAATAATTGCTTGAAAAATAAAAGAGAGCCAATGGCTCTCAGAATCATAACTTATTTTAAAAATGAGGGTAAACGTGCTACTGATAATGCAGAACAATAAAGGAAGCATCAGTGAATTAAAAAATAAACCGGATAATGTGATCGGGCTATTATGGAAAGCATATAAGTTTAAAGGAATAAATTTTATCAGTGCTGACAAGCTCAATGCTACAGCCACTCCTAAAGCACCCCAGTAAATGCCAATGCAAATTGCGACTATAGTGAATATCGAATCAATGGTATTACACAACATAATGCGTTTTCCCCGGCCAAAAGGGATTGTGGCCCAACCTTTTGTGAGGTCCAGCGCCTGGATAAAAGCAGCTGCAGCCAAGGCTTGAAACAGTATGATTGTCCCCTGCCAACCTTGACCTAAGAAAAGAGGAATGAGATCATCACAGGCAATTACGAGAAAGGCAATTGTGGGCATGGTTAGGCTGGCAAGCAAAGCAATGCCCTGATAATATACTTTTTGAAATCGTTCACTGTCGTCCTGTAGTCTACTCAACGCTGGAAATGATACAGAAGAAACTGGGTAATTTATTTGATTTACCGGGAGCATCAGCAGGCTGAACGCTTTCGTGTAAAACCCCAAACTTGCCGGCCCTGCAAAGTACCCGATAAGTATATTATCTACGAGGCTTTTGGCCTTGCGCATAAACCGGCTTGCGCTGATATGCAGCCCAAATGAAATCATACTCCGCACACCGGTTCCTCGGCGGGGAAGGCTTGGCCTCCATGACACAACTGTCCAAATAATCAAACAGGTTCCGGCAGGGTTGATAACATTTTTCCAGACCAGTGCCCAATACCCAAATCCGTTCAAGGCCATAATAATCGCCGCAGCTATGCCAAAGATGTGCCCGCCCAGAACAGAGGCTTGAACATGCCAGAATTTCAAATGCCGTCTTGCTATTGCCTCGTGTTGTACGGTCAGACTGGAAAAAAGAACCGTCAAAGAGAGCAGCGCTGCAACCGGGGGCAAACGGGAATCATTATAAAAGGTTCCTATGAGTGGGGAAATGGCTAAGATTGCAAAGGCGATCAAAACTCCAAAGGCGCAATTGATCCAAAACAAATTGCTTACTTGTTCATGAGTAACATCTTTTCTTTGCACCGTAGCCATGGACAGCCCCATTTCCCTGAAAACCAGAACAAATCCGAGCACAGCCATTACCATGGCAACAATTCCGAAATCTTCCGGGCATAGTAATCGAGCCAGGACTGCGGTGGACCCCAATGAAAGAACAAAACTTGATATGCGCGTAATACCGACCGCGAACCCGCCGCGGGCTGTTTTCTGGGCAAGATTGCCGGAAAGGTGCGATGTGTCGAAAAAATTTTTCATTTAACTCCAAGCCGCCTGTATGACTTCCTGGTATAATTCCATATGCTTTTTCGCCACTTCAACCCTGGCATACCGGGCAGCCTCTTTTTTGGCGTTTTCCCCCATTGCTTTTCGTTTTTCTGGGCTGTCTATTAATTCCATCATTTTTTGGGCAAACGTTTCAAGGCTGCCGTCAACCAGGATGCCGTTGTGGTTGTTCTGCACCAGGCCGGACGTGCCATCGGCTTTCATGGCCACCACCGGCAGGCCGGCGGCCATGGCCTCGACGGTTACCAGGCCAAAACTTTCTATCACAGATGTCATGGCATAGATATCAGCCATACTGAAAAAGCCGGCGATCAGTTCATTGGGCGCATAGTCTTCATTCTGATATTTTACCCCTGCGGGCAGGGCGTTTTCAAAAAACATGACGCAATCGGCTATCCCCAGCCGGGAAGCCTCCTGTTTTAATGCGGAAACGCCTTTGCCCACAAACACGCACATTACGGGGTAATGATTATCTTTTATGTATTTGATAATTTGTAATAACTCGCTGAACCCTTTTTTGGGATGATTTCTGCCAACAGCCAGGATCACCGGCATATCCACAGGGATGTTAAAATCCGCTTTTGAAACAGCCGTTGGCTGCGCCAATATGTCATGGGCAATGGGATTGGGGATTTGGGCAATCTTTTGCCGGGGGGTGCCCAGTTTTACATAGTCGGAGAAAATCTCGTCGCTGATGGCGATCAGCCGGTCCACATGGTTCATGGTATACAGAATTTTTTTTTCTGTATCCGGATCAAGCCTTAGGCCGTAAGCGATGGCCTTGTTTTTTTGGATATCGATGCCGTGGCTGGTGACCACAATCGGGGTTTTCAGCCCCAGTTTTTGTTTTAGCTTTAATATTTGATACCCGGTCGGGTAAAGGTAGTGCACGTGAATGATATCGGGCTGCACATTTTTGAGCAAACCGGCAAGCTTGATTTCTTTATACCTTTCGTACAATTTATCAAACAGCCTCCCCTTAAGCCGGCCCAACCCGCGCGGAGTAAAAATCCGTTTCAACTCATAGCCGCACACAAGTCCTTTTTTCGAGCGCGCAAATGTCGCAACTTTTATATCCGCGCCAATACTTGCCAGCCCTTCGGCAAGATTATGCACAACCAGTTCCGCACCGCCGATGTGGGGTAAAAATGCCCCTGTATACATCAATATTTTCATGAACCCGCCCGGGGATGTAAAATCGACTTGATTTCAGCCATTTTCCGGCGGGCATAGAGGGCCAGACTTTTCTGAGCTGATTTATCCGACCAGTCGATTTTGATGCTTTGTTCCCTAAAGCTTTCGATCAAATCATCCGGGGCCGGCTTTTCTGATTCATAGCGCCATACCATTGCGCCAAGCCCCAGCCGGTTAAACAGATCCCGGCCTTTGCTGTTTTTTTCCGGGTAAAAATAATCCGGCTCAACCAGCATCACCGGGGAATCGGTTTGTTTTAAGGTCAATATGCTGCCGTGAAAACGGTCGGTGACCATATACGAGAGGCTGGCATATACGCCCAGGCGTTGGCCGTAAGTCCAGGTCGGGTTGGTCTCTATCTGGGTATCAATGGCGGCGCCCAGCAGGTTGATCACAGTATAACCTTGTGAGATAAGCTGGGCGGTTGCCTCTTGCTTTAATTTATGGCTGCTGACAGCAACGCCGGCCAGTTTTTCTGCCTTTGCCGCAAACTCGGCTGGTGGTGCGGCTATATCGGAGAAATCATACAGCAGGGTGGGATCCGGCATAAAATTAAGGCGTTCTTCTTTAATCCCGCTGTCTTTTAAATATTGCAGGGTGGCCTGGTCCCGCACGGAAATATAGTCAAAATTATTCATGTACTGAATTAACTCTTGCCATACCGGGCGGGAGACATGCCTTGGGCCGCCCTTGTCCATGGATGCGGCAAATGCGATTTTTTTTGCAGCGTTCATGCCCGGCAGAAAAAACAAATTCGGCGCCTGAGGGGCACCTGCATTTGGCCGCGTATCCCAGACCGTATCGCTGCCAACGATTATGGCATCGTAGCCCTTTGCTTCAAGCGCCTGTAAGGCTTCTTGGCAGTCATCGGATAATTTTAACGGGTTTGACAGTTTCAGCTTTTGCTTGAGAATCGCATCAAGGGACTTTTTCTTGTAGTATTTTGATCTGTTAAAGGCGTAAAAGGGCGGCCTTTTTGCCAGCCTGAACCACCGCCGCTTGCGCCGCACATGCTGCGGCATATAATCGATGATTTCAATGTGATCCCCTGGAAGCTGCTCTGACAGAAACTGCTGCAGACAAAAGGCCTGAAGCACTGAGCCGTCGTTTATTTCCCGGTGAAAGGTGAGAATGCCGATTTTCATGGCACATCCACATTCCTCATAGCCCAATGCTTTTTATACTTCAGATAACATAAAGCATTTTCTTTAAATAATGACACCATTTTAGACTCGTTGTGCCTCAGGTTTTTCGCCTTTTGTTATATGATTAAACAACCTTTCACCAAAACAACCGTGACTTACCATATTACTTTTTCACCATAACTTTCTCCCATTTGTTGCTCCAAGAATGTTGTGTCGGAATCACCTGAACGTTTGAAAAACGAGTTTTCAATTTTTCGATCCCCCCTGATCCTTTCCTGATATCAATAAGCATAACCCCTTTATCCGACAATACCTGCAATGTTTCTTCCAAATAGGTCTCGATATTGTAGTGAAAATCCCAAGAAATAAAAGACATGATAAGGTCGAATGTTACATCCACTGGAAAGGATTGGGTTGAAATATTGATAACATGCGCTTGATCCTTAGAAAGTCCGTTATTCTCCAAGAACCGATGTGTCAGGTTGTGCGAACTGTAGTGTGCCCCCTCGTCGGATAGTCCGTAATAGATATTATCCGCCATGCCAGATTTATCCAATAGATAGAATTGAACCTGTGGGTCTCTGTAATGGTTATTAAGGAGGATGTCCACTCCGCCTAATCCACTACCAATATCGAGAACAGCAAGGGGCGCATTCGGCAGGTACGGCCTAACGTCTTCGAATTGCATTTTGCAACGGCGACTAAAATCTTCTATTATAGCGTTAATCCTTAGTTGCTCAATAAGGGGTATACCGATTTTGGTATAGATCTTTCCCAACCCATGTCTGCCCATCCATTTGCCTATGGGATGCTGCAACTGAGTCTTTTGCAAAAGCACATAGCGCAGCATCTTTCTATATACAACGAAATTTTGTCCATCAGCAGCTTTAATCATCTTAATGTAAATCCCTTGGTTCCTTATATTATTTTTAGGCCATTGAGCGCAGTGTCATGTGGTAAATGGCGGTAAGATTGTTTGACTCCTTCTCATTAATATAATCGGAAAGCCCTGAATCATGGTAGACCAATGGATACGACCCCTTGATGCCGGTAAACATATCCCGGGTGACCTGCCATAAAGATTTTATGGGCCCATAATCCCTGTTTGCATCCACAAAGGGACCGTGTTCCACGAAAAAATAGGTGTCCGGGTGCTCAATCCATATATCCGGCAATAAGGCATTGCAATACGCGGCCGGAAAGCACTGCCGGTATGGGGTAGCCTTGAGGCCATGCTTTTTTGTCGTCTCTGATTGATTAAAAATATCGATCAGTCTTTTGACTATGTTCTCTGCTTCAGCGGGTTTAACCGGGCCATTGAATCTGGAATCATTGATATAGATGCCGGGAACATACCTGGCTCCAAAGGCATGCGTTGAAGACCATTCAGGCACTATTTTTGGAGGTGCGGACGGATTCAGCCTGTTTTGGAACAGCTTATACCGGGCAGCTTCTGAAATAACCGCACGCAAGCCCGTTTTAAGGCCATTTTTGATATTTTTGCGCACACTGTGTGACTGCGGGGTTTCCGTCAAAAAACCCGCCTTTTTAAGAAAAGCATTTACATTGATGTTATAAAGATAAGGGGCCTGTCCGTGATCAGCAGTTAAAATGAAATGCCTGGGATTCAGGGCCTCGAAAAGGCGGCACATCTCAGCATCAAACTGCCTGTAAAAATCGACTATTTTTTTTTGAACAGGGTTGGCCGGCTGGCATTTGCTGGCAATCAGGGCTTCGATTTCACTCATGGCAAAATACTGTACTCGACAAAGCCCCATATAGGCAATAAAGCCCATAGAAGGATTGTATTTTTGAAACAACTCCAGATATAAAGAGGTCCGACGGTTGACCATATTTGGTAGAGAGTCGAAAAAAATATCAATATCCCGGATGCCTGAACTTTTCAGCCGGATATCAAAAATATATTTATTTTTTTGAATCAATGGGTTGATTTCACCAGGATATGTAACCCCTTCAGGGATATTTCCCATGCCTTTTTGTGAAAGCCCGCCGCCGGCCCCGGAAACAAAAAAGCCGTTTCGAATTTTCGGGGCTGGAAATGTGCTCGGAACATTCATAAAGCCGGTCGAATGGCCGAGCGATGCCATGGCTTGCCAGAGCGGAACAATCTTCGGATTTTCCGTAAAATCTCCGCTTCTAAACCGCTGAGTAAATGTATGAGATCCGTCCATCACCGGCTTGCTGTAAAAGGCGCCGGTTTCGCGGCCTGCATGCCCGGAAAGCATCTCGGCCCACCCCCGGCTCCACAGATCTTCTTTGAGCTCAAGCTTTTCGCCTGTATCGAGCAGGGAATGAAGGAAAGGCATGGGCATGGCCCTTACAATCCGCTCGTCCCCGCCGTCGATTCCCAGTATTAATAGCTTCATCTTTGTTTTCCGTGTTTACCACTAAATCATGCCATCACAAAATATTGCCGATCATGCCGACATTTTTCTGAACCCATTCCCAGTCCTGTTGATAGTAAAGATTCGCCCAATCAATCTCCTCCTGGTCCACGACATCCTTGCCGAATAAAGAAAGGAATTTAAAACGATTTCGTACCAGTTTGTTCGGTGTTAGCCCCAAAGGCCGCAGGCACCCGGAATATCGCTTGAACAGCGGCCGGGTAGGTTCATCATACATTGATTCGTGATAATGATTAAGCCAGCGCATAATTCGTGCTTGCAATCTCTTTACACTGGGGTTGACCTCTTTTTGATCCACCTGTTTTGCCAACCCGCAATCCATGAAATTTGTGAGAAGGTATATAGTTTCGAACGGTTTTCCCGCAACCCCTCATAGTTCAGGAATAACATTTTCCCGGAAAAATAGGATCGCAGGATGAAAGCAAGCTTTTCATAGATTAGTCCCTCTCGCTGCACCAAAAGATCGCATCCAGGATCAAAAAATTCTTTATAGGAAGCGATTCCTCCTTGATGCAGGTATTGTCTATACATAGAAGATAGCCACTCGCCATGTCGCCTGACAATGACAATTATATTGGCATGGGGCCATAATTCAGAAAGATTTGACAGCCTGCATTCCCGGCTGGCAAGCCAGCCTTTGGGGCCTTGCGCAACGGTTTTAACCGGTGCGCCCTGGAATGTGCCTCATGGCTCAGCAAAAGTTTATCTGAGCCGCCGGAGCCCACAGTCCACATATATTTTTTAAAACTATCAGTCCCCCGGAAGTAATCACAACCATCGAGGCAGGGAAACACGCATTGCTGCAAAAAAGAAGAACCGGTTTTCTGGAGCCCGACGTGGATAAACACCTTTTTTCCCATCGTTTTACTTAGAAATATCTTCTTCATTGTTTATGTTATGAACGCTATCCTTTAACCGTTTCACATGCCCCCTTCCCAGGCCTTTGACTTCGCAGCCCAGTTCGAAATAGCGGCGGATGTATGCATCGGAGAGGAGGCCGAAGCAGTCAATGACGGCGATGGGGTGGCCGGTCATGGAGCCGACTTCGTCCGGGGTGAGGTCGAGATACTGCTGATGACGGGTGGCCAGGACCAGCGCTTCGTAGGAAAACGAGGCGGTCAGAATTTGTTTGTCCCGGCCGCAGCTTTGAATGAGAGGGGCGACTTCCGGGTCTTCGGCCTTCACCGGGGATTCGCAGTGAGGGCAAACTGAAAAGGTTTCCGCGTTTTGTAAAGAATTGGTCATATACTTTTCTTTTAAGGATTAACTGTGGGCCAGCTTGGGATTTTGGGGGCCTGACCTTATTATGCGTTATATTTCTTGCAGGCCGTCGGCGATTTGCTGGTATTGTTTACCGCAGGCCTGGCATTCCAGGTTGTCGGTCAGACGTTCGCCGCAGTGGCAGGCCCAGCCGATGCGGGCGGCTGGATTGCCCACCATAAGGGCATGGTCGGGCACGTTTTTATTGACCACGGCGCCGGCGCCGATAAACGCGTAACGGCCGATGGTGACGCCGCAGACGATGGTGCAGTTGGCCCCGAGGGTGGCGCCGTGTTTGACCAGGGTGGGCCGCACCTGGTTCATTTTGCGGATTTCGGCGCGGGGGTTGTAGATGTTGGTAAAAACCATGGAAGGCCCGCAAAACACGCCGTCTTCCAGGGTTACGCCCTTGTATACGGATACGTTGTTTTGAATTTTGCAGTCGGCACCTATGGAGACATCAGGGCCGATGACAACGTTCTGGCCGATGTTGCATTTTTCTCCGATGCTGCTGCCAGACATTATGTGGCAGAAATG
>JAIPDT010000079.1 GCA_021737545.1 Desulfobacteraceae bacterium | reverse complement strand
TGGCCGGCAGCGGCTTGCCTGATCACTGAATCTGAATCCGGGTAGCAAAAGCAGCGGGTGCTCGATGAACTTCAGTAGCAAAGATATCGGTGCTTGGCCTCCATAATTCGCGAAACTGATGCAGAGGCGCGATCAAATCCCTCCCGATGGGATAAGTCCGTAAAAAATGCCTCAAAGGCGGCCTCGGCTTTTGCCATGGTATGACAGATCAGGGCGATATCGATATCTGCTGCAATAATTCGGCTGACAACCGAGCGAATATCATAATGATTGGCGATCGCCCCCATTTCCAGGTCGTCTGTTATCGTCATGCCGGCATATCCCATGCGGCGACGCAGCAGATCCCGGGCTATTGGAGGAGAGAGGCTTGCGGGACGGAGGGGGTCTATGGCGGTATAGCACACATGCGACACCATGATTCCTGAAACACCGTGCCGGATTGCCGCAAAAAACGGCACAAGATCCCCGGCCTCAAGATCCTGCACGGAAACGTTTATCTCCGGCAGATCCAGGTGGGAATCCAGGATGGTGCGGCCGATTCCCGGAAAATGCTTTGCCACCGCCATAACGCCCCTTTGCTGCATATGCCTGATAACCGGGACCCCGGTTTTTGCCACGGTGGCGGGATCGGCCGAAAAACAGCGTCTGCCCATAATGCCGCCACCGTCCGGGTCTGCCACATCCATGACCGGAGCCATGTTCATGTTGATGCCGAACGATGCGAGTTCGGCGGCTGTACGTTCAGCATACCCGGAAGCTTGATCAAGGTCACGGATATCTGCCGCATCCGGCGGTTCGAAAAAATAGGGTGCCCTGAGCCGCGCAACTGATCCGCCTTCCTGATCCACGGCAATGATAAGGGGAGGCTGTCCGCAGGAGTCCGCATAATTCTGTGCGTCCGAGCACAGCCTTTGGAGCTGGGAACGGTTTTCGATATTGCGGGAAAAAAGGATAATCCCCCCGACCCGGAGGGTGCCGATGAGGTGCTTTAAATCCCGGTTTAGCCCGGTGCCGCAAAAACCCGCCATGATTCGCTGACCGGCCATCTGGCGGGGTGTAAGATGCTGGATCCGCATTTTTTGAGTGTCTTTTGTTTCCGGGTTTTCTCGCAGGGTTGTATCCCGAGGCTATGCGTTTTTTTTCCGCGGCTCATATGTGCACAAGGGCTCTTCTGCCAGCCAGTCGCCGGTTGCCTCGTAGGCCCTGGCCCTGCAGCCGCCGCAGACCTTCTTGTACTCGCATTCCCCGCATTTGCCCTTAAGCCTGTCAAAATCCCGCAGGGATTCAAAAACTTCGGAATAACGCCATATATCGGCAAAGGAGTCGCGGGTTACATCCCCGCAGTTGACATCCAGGAAACCGCAGGGCTGAACAACGCCCCTGTGGGATACAAAACAAAAACCGGTGCCTCCCAGGCACCCTCTGGTCACCGCATCCAGGCCGTGGGTCTGCCGGGTAACGCTTTTCCCCTCGGCCCGGGCCCGCTGGCGAAGGATCCTGTAATAGTGGGGAGCACAGGTGGCTTTTAACTGCAGGTTTGTTTTATCTTTCTGGTCATAAAACCAGTTAAGGGTCTCTTCGTATTCCCGGGCGGTTATACCTTGCTCCACTATGTATTTTCCCCGGCCTGTAGGTACCAGCAGAAATATGTGAAGGGCTGCAGCCCCCATGTCTTCGGCAAGAGAAAGGATCTTGGGAATTTCGCCTTTGTTTAGCCTGGTGATAGTGGTATTGACCTGAAATTCGATGCCTGCTTGTTTTGCTGTTCTAATACCTGAGATCGCTGCTTCATAAGCACCGTCAACACCGCGGAATCCGTCATGGCTTTCAGCAGATGCGCCGTCTAAGCTGACGCTTATACGCTGTATCCCGGAATCCGCCATCCGTTTTGCAGATTGGGGCGTTATCAGGGTGCCGTTGGGGGCCATGACCATGCGCAGGCCCAGTTTTGTGCCGTAGGCGGCTATATCGAATATATCCTCTCTGAGCAGAGGTTCGCCCCCGGTTAAAATAACAATAGGCCGGCCGACTTCGGCGATCTGATCCAGCAGGTAAAATGAGGCCTGCGTATCCAGCTCGTCGGTATAAGGCCCGCAGGTGGCGGATGCTCTGCAGTGAACGCAGGCCAGGTTGCAGTTGCGCGTGGTCTCCCAGGCTACCAGGCGCAGGGCGCCCATACCACCGGGATGTTGTGCTTGCTCGGAAGGAGCGTGATGTCCGGAGTCCGGATTGCCCACAGTAGACCTCTTTTGTGCTGATTTTGTATTTACTATGAATTAAGAGCCCGGGCTGCTTCCATGGCAAAATAGGTCATAATAATATCGGCCCCGGCCCGCTTAATGGAGGTTAGCATCTCCAGGGCGACCTCTTTTCCGTTAAGCCAGCCCATCTGGTCCGCAGCCTTGATCATGGCGTATTCGCCGCTGACATTGTAGGCCGCCACAGGCAGATCTATTTCTTCTCTGATGCGGCTTATTATGTCAAGATAGGGCAGGGCGGGCTTGACCATGATGATGTCTGCGCCCTCGGTTATATCCAGGGTGGCTTCGCGGACGGCTTCCATGGAATTTGCAGGATCCATCTGGTAGGTGCGCCTGTCCCCGAATTGCGGAGAAGAATGGGCCGCATCCCTGAAAGGCCCGTAAAAGGCGGAACAATACTTGGCTGCATAGGACATAATAGGAATATTTGCAAAATCATTTTCATCCAGGGTTTCACGGATGAATCCCACGCGGCCGTCCATCATGTCGGAGGGTGCCACCATGTCGGCCCCGGCCTCTGCATGGGAAAGGGCGGTGCGGGCGATCAGATCCAGGCTTCCGTCATTGTCGATAACACCTTTTTCCACCATTCCGCAGTGACCGTGATCCGTATATTGACAGAGGCAGACATCCGTGATAACCATTATCTCCGGACATTTGTTTTTGACCTCCTGTATAGCTTTCTGAACAATGCCGTCTTTGGCATATGCCCCGGTGCCCAGGGGATCTTTTTTTTCCGGCAGCCCGAAGACTATGACCGCGGGGATGTTTAAGCCGGCGGCCTCCCTGGCGGTCTTTACCACATTGTCCACGGACATGTGATACTGATCAGGCATGGAAGGGATGGGTTCTTTTATATTTTTTCCATTAACCGCAAACAGCGGCATGATCAGGTTATCGACACTGAGACGGGTTTCACGGATCATCCGCCGGAACGCTTCATTTCTGCGCAGCCGCCTTGGCCGGTAGTCCGGAAACTGCATTGGTTTTCTCCTTGTATATTTGAGGTTAAAAAAGCGGGTTTTTTACTGAATTTCTTCATCCGTCAGGTAACAGGCCGGATCGGGAGCCCATACGTCGCCCGTGACCGCTTCCGCCCGTACCCGAAAGTTGCCGCCGCAGATATCAAGCCACCTGCATCGGGCGCAGCGCCCCTTGACATGCTTTTTTTTGTCCTTGAGTTTTTCAAGAAGAGGATCCGCCGAGGTATCCGTCCAGATCTCTGAAAAAGGCCGCCGCCTGACATTGCCGAAGCTGTAATGCCGCCAGAACTGGTCTGCGTGGACCTCGCCGTCCCAGCTTATGCAGCCGATGCCGCGGCCGGAGTTGTTGCCTTCGTTCATCTTTAAAAGCTCGAGCACTTCTTGGGCCCGCCGAGGGTTTTCCCGCTCGATGCGCAGATAAGCGTAAGGCCCGTCCGCGTGATTATCCACAGTAAGAACCTCTTTAGGCTTGCCTCTGTCGTGCAGATCCCTGGTGCGGTCCATTATAAGATCCACAATTTTGCGGGTCTCTTCATGGGAGACATCGTCATTTACCAGGCTTGAGCCGCGGCCTGCATATACCAGGTGATAAAAGCATATTCTGGGAACTTCCTTTTCTTCAAGCAGGTCGAACAGCCCGGGAATCTCCTCTGCATTAAACCGGTTTATGGTAAACCGCAGGCCCACCTTGATGCCTGCGGCACTGCAGTTTTCAATGCCTTTCATGGCCATGTCAAATGCGCCGTTTACGCCACGGAACCGGTCGTTTATCTGTTGGTTGCCGTCCAGGCTGATGCCCACATATGAAAGGCCTATCTCTTTTAAAACCTTGGCGGTCTCGGAATTGATCAGGGTTCCATTGGTGGAAATTACGGCCCTTATGCCCTTTTTGACCGCATATCCGGCCAGTTCGGGCAGATCGCGGCGCATAATGGGTTCTCCGCCTGAAAACAGCAACACCGGTACGCCCATGTTCGCCAGATCGTCGATCAGGGCTTTTCCTTCTTTTGTGGAAAGCTCGTTTTCCTGCTGTCGAGCATTGGCATGGGCGTAACAGTGGATGCACTTGAGATTGCAGCGGCGGGTGACGTTCCATACAACCACGGGCCGCTTGTCTGCAGAAAACTGCAGCAGATGGGAAGGCATCTGTTCCGAACGGCGGCCGTAGCGCAGCGCGTCAGAAGGTTCCACCGTGCCGCAGTAAAGCTTGGAAATACCGATCATTTGCTCCTCGTCAGATTCAGCGAAGAAGCGGCTCCTCGTCTAAATCAGGTGTTATGTTGTGCCGGGCGAATTCGGTCTTTATAAGGTTCTCTAAAAAAGTCTCCGGCTGTTCCAGTGCATATTTCGATATGAAAAATCGGTTCTTGCCTGTTTTGTCGCGTATCAGCTTCAGTCCGTATTCAAAGTCGTCGGCGATCTTACGATAGACCTGATCGATATTCAATGATTGATTTGCCATCTGCTCGGAAATAAAATCAATGGCATCTTCTTCGAGCACCAGATTTATATCGTGCCTGTTATAGAAGTTTATCTCGATTTTTTTGATCATATCGTAATGGGTCTTGATTCTGTTGATAGCGGTGCCGATTTCGACCGCATTTGACCAGTAATAATCGGCAATCCGCTCAATACGGTATTCTGAAAGAGGCAGCCCGTACTGTTCTGACAGATTCTGACGATTTTTGGCGATGTAGTCGATCAGGTAGCTGCGGTTTTCCTCTGCAATTCTTGAGAATTCTTCTTCCAGCCTGGTGTTGTTTTCTCCCGGAATCCAATTTTCAAGCGCTTTTTGAGGATTTTCAATAATCCCGGCTGTTACTGGAAAACGCTTTACATTCATGGTCGGCAGGCGGGTTTCAAACGGGATCAGCGCCTGTTCTATCACGCTTACCAGACCTCTGGCGCCGGTGTTTTCTTCATAGGCCCTTTGGGCAAGCAGATTCAGCGCCTCGTCAGAGAAGCGAACATCTATGCCGTAAGTTGCAAAATCAAGCCGCTTGCTTAGTATGATCGGATTATTGGGATTTTTCAGTATTTCAAACAGATCCTGCTGCGACAGGCGTTCAAAAATAGATCTTACCGGCAGCCGGCCGATAAACTCGGATTCAAAACCGTATTCCACGATATCTTCGGCCTTAACCTGCTGTAAAGTGGTTGCTTCATCCTGGTTGTTTCCGGGTTTTGCTCCGAAACCGATGGTTTTATCGGTTGTCCGTTCCCTTACGATCTCGGGCAGTTCGGAAAAGGCGCCGCTGACAATAAAAAGTATGTTTTTGGTATTTACCGACCGTTTTTCACGCTTTCCGGTTTTGCGGAACTGCTCTACTTCCTGGATCATAGAAATGGGGTCATTTTGAGTCTTCAGTTCGACTTCGGTTTCTTCCATGGGTTTTAAAAGTGCCCGCTGAACTCCGGAGCGGGATACATCCGCACCGTAATGCTGTTTACTGCCCGCTATTTTGTCGATTTCATCAATATAGATGATTCCGTACTGGGCAAGCTCGATATCATTGTCGCTTTCCCGGACCAGGTCGCGAACCATGTCTTCCACATCTCCGCCCACGTAACCGGTTTCGCTGAACTTTGTGGCGTCGGCTTTAACAAAGGGCACACCGATTTTCTTTGCTATGAGTTTGATTATATAGGTCTTGCCCACACCGGTGGGGCCGATCATAATGATGTTGTTCTTGATGCGTCCCTCGAATTCGTCATCATTCCCTGATTGTTCCTGGTGCTGGATCCTGTTGAAATGGGTGCAGACCTTGGTTGCAAGCACGCGTTTGGCCTGCTCCTGTCTGATAACGTACTGATCCAGGTATCCTATAAGTTCTTCGGGTTTCAGATCAAAATTAACTGTATGGTTCTCCCGGGCTTCTCCGGTATCATCCCCGCCGGCTTCGTTTTCAGGCACAACTATGGGCGAGACCACCTTGACCCGGTTTCCGTATTTTTTTGATAAAAAATCAGAGATCTCTTTTTCGATTTCCTGCGGATTCGGGATCGTCATATTTTTGGGTTCCATAATACCTCGATATCTTAAAATATTATTTTTTCAATTATTTTGATGTCTACATAATAATCACTTGCAGCGCAAATGCAAGAGGATTGACATATCCCCCTGCTTTTCAGGCAATCAGATGAAAGTTGCCGCTGGCAAGTAAAACAGGTTGGACAAACAAAACGCTGTTTATTATATTAAACTTAAGTTTGATATAATAAAAAAACATCAATCAAGGAGGGAGAACCATGAGTGAAAGCGTTTACAAATTCATCGAATTGGTGGGCACAAGCAAGACATCATGGGAAGAGGCTGTAAAGAACGCGGTTGATACAGCCTCCAAATCTTTAAGAGACGCAAGGGTCGCTGAAGTAAAGGACCTGGATGTAAAAATTGAAGACGGAAAAGTTGCGTTGTTTCGGGCAGTTGTAAAGCTTTCCTTCAAGTATCACACTAGCTGAAGTTAAAAATTACAAAAAGAGGGACGATGACAAATTCTAAAGCTCGCAAGAAGAATTTGTCATCGTCCCTCGAATATATTTACCACTCTGTTTTCAATTTCGCATGGAAATCAATCCGTCTGTGAGTCTTCCATGTCACGCAGCCTGTCTGAAACTTCCTGCAGTCTGTCTATGGCATCCCGGAGTCCTTTGCGCACGGCATCCAGCCCCTTTTCCTGATCACCTGAATCGGGCCTTTGAGTATCCTTAATTTTCTTTCCATTTTCAACAGCAGGGGCAACCGTAGCCTTTTTCCCTACAAGCGCGTCAACCGAATCCTCCAGCGTTGGGTGCATCACAACCCTTCTGCTGTCGGCAAGAATTATACGCCTTAACTCGGGAAATTCAAGAGCTTCTGGTTTTAAAAACACCGGTTCCGCATATAGCAGGCTCTGGCCCAGCGGTATAACCAGGATATCGCCCCGCATTACCTCTGAGCCGACCTGTCCCCAAAGGGTAAACTGCTCTGAAATTACGGCATCATTGTCGATTCTGGCTTCCACCTGCCTCGGGCCGTCCACGTGGCGTCCGGACGGAAAGCGGTAAAGGAGTTTTTCACCGTAGTTCTCCCCGTCCATTCTTGCAGCCATCCATCCCACCAGGTTGTGGCGCTTATCAGGCGTAAACGGCTGTATCAGAAGGAACTCCTCTTTTTCCTCCCCTGGGAGCCGGGCCACTATGTAATAAGGCCTCAGTGTCTCAGTGGTTCCGGAAGCCGCATGCTGGGGAACAGACCACTGGTCTTCCTTGTTGTAGAATACCACCGGATCGGTCATGTGGTATTGCAGCAGCATCCGGGTCTGGACGCTAAAAAGATCCATGGGATATCTGACATGGTCCCTCAGATAGCCGGGCATTTCTTCTGCAGGTTTGAAAAGGTCGGGAAATATCTGCATGTATGTTTGTATAATGGGGCATGACTCGTCATAGACATAGTAGTCCATCGTACCGTTATACATGTCCACAACCGTCTTGACACTGTTCCGGATATAGTTGAAGCGGTCTTTCCACGCAGTTGAATAAGGGTACCTTGAGGTTGTGGTGTAGGCGTCCTGTATAAAGAATTGCCTGCCGTCTGCCACCACGGTGTAGGCTTCGCCGTCGCGCATTAAAAAGGGAGAAACCTTGGCAAAACGCTCGGCCACCTTTCGGTTGTACTGAATACGGCTGTCCTGGTTGATTTCTGTGGAAATCAGAATATTTAAATCCGTAAACTGCCAGGCATACAAAAAACGCCGGAAAAAGGAGTTAAGCTCTACTCCTCCTTCGCCCTTGTAATGGGTATAGACCGGACCGTCCCGGCCCGGATAATTGAATTCTTTCATATCACTGTTGACAACAGTAAACTGAAGGCTCTCTAACCCGTAATAAATCTCCGGACGATCAAGTTCGATCTTGCCGGTGGGCGGCAGATCGCGAATAAAAAATTCAGGGCGGCCGCCTTCGGCAACCTCGGTCACCGGGCTCATTGCGGCCCCGTAACCGTGAGTGAACTGAAGATGCCGGTTGACCCAGCGCTGTGCCTCTGAGGGCAGCTTCTCTGAAGACAGCTCCCGGGTTGATAACATTACCTGGCGAAGGTCGCCGTCAACCATGTAGCGATCAGTCTGCACGCTTAAAAAATCATAATAAAGGCGGAAAAACTGGATCTGATTATAACTCTGAAGCAGAGGCTCCTCGTCCCAGAATCTAAGATTTTGTATAGTGCCCTGGTTTTCATCAACTGTTTCCGACCGGACTTCACCGCGCGCAGGATGGCTTTTGGTTACCATGTCCTCGAGCCCGTAAGCCTTCCGGGTATACTCGATGTTTTCGGCAAGATATTGTCTTTCCCGGGCCAGTTCGCTGGGCTCAACCTGCAGCCGCTGGACCAGGCCGGGCAAGGCGATGTTGCCCAGAAGACCCAAAACCACCCACATTCCGATACCGATTGAAATCAGGCGGTATCCGCCCGAACGTATTGCGGCCAGAAGTATTGCGCCGGTAATCAGGGCGACAAACGTCAAAACCGTAAGAGCGGGCAGGACGACATTCTTGTCAGTGTAGCCCACCCCGAAAACCGTGCCGGTTTTTGAAAAAAGCAGTTCGTATCTTCCAAGCCAGTGTCCTGCGGCAATCAGAACAAAAATAAAAAAGCCCAGAACCAGCATGTGTGTTCTAAAGCCGCCTTCAAAGGAAAAAGTCTCGCTTTTCAGGCGGGCGGAAAGGTAATAAAAGCCCGCGGTAAACAGAATAATTACCACCATGATGGCCAAAAGCCAACCGCGGAGGAATTCGAGTACCGGCAGGGTGAAAACATAAAAGGAAATATCGCGTTTGAATACAGGATCTGTTTCATTGAAGGCGACACCGTTGAAAAAGCGCAGAAACGATTCCCACCGCGCTGCGGGATAGCTTGCCACAAAAAGCGTCAGGAACACTATGGCCAGTATGCCCATCCACAGCATAAGACGCCTGGCAAGCTGGTATTTATCCCGGGAGAGCTCTTTGCCCTGCTGCCATTGATAATGGGCCGTGTTCCGGTAGGCGGCATAAAAATTAGGCGCCGCCAGACCTGCAAATACCAGGAGGGCAAGCAGGTAAAGCCATGTCTGGGTGGTTATGCGGACAAACAGCACCTGTTCGTGCCCCAGGCCGGAAAACCACAACCAGTCAGTATACAGCCCACGGGCCCAGTTAAGGCCTACTAAAACCGCCACAACGATCAACCCCAGCAACAGGAACTTTACAATTCTTGCCAGCCTCGAAAAATCAAGATCTTCCAACCGCAAGGGCTGGGGCTGCCCCGGAGGCCCGGTCCATCCTCCCCCGTTTTCATTGGAATTTGTCATCTCTGAACTCCTGCTCTATTATTTATATATGGTATAATAAAACCTTAAAATCCAATCAATTTAGGAGGAATCAGGCTTTTTGATACAGCGGCGACATGCTGCGCAGGGTCTTGACTACTCCAGCCAGGGAATCCAGGAACTTGTCTATATCTTGCCGGGTGTGGTCGCTTCCCCAGGATACAACCAGGGTCCCCTGGGCGTCGGCATGGCTTAACCCCAGGGACAACAGCACGTGGGATGCCCGTAAAGAACCCGTGGCGCAGGCCGATTTTGTTGATACAGCCAGGTCGTCCTCGTCGAGCATGAGCATCACGCTTTCGCCCTCGATGTATTTAAGGGAGATGTTGAGCAGGTTGGGAAGGCTGTGGTCAAGATCTGTGTTGATAATATATTCATCAATGTATTCGGGCAGCTTTTTTACCAGGTAATCTTTTAGCGCCTGCGTCTGCTGCCCGCGTTCGTCCATGTGCTGCATGGCAAGTTCTGCTGCCTTTGCCATTCCGAGGATACCGATCAGGTTTTCCGTGCCGCCTCTCTTGTTGTTTTCCTGCACTCCGCCTTCGAGCAGCGGAAAGATCCGGGTGCCGCGCCTGATATACAGCCCGCCCACGCCTGTTGGACCGGAAAACGGGTTGGAGGCAAAGCTGAGCAGGTCCACGTTGAGCCTATCCACGTCCATTGGCACCACTCCCACCGAGTCCACCGCATCACAGTGGAACAAGACCTTTTTTCTGCGGGTGACCGCACCGATTTCCTCAATAGGCTGGATGGTGCCGGTCTCGTTGTTGCTGTGCATCACGGAAACCAGGATGGTGTTGTCTGTAATGGCATCTTCCACTGCCTTGGGGTCAATCCGGCCCGATCCGTCCACTGAAAGCGAGGTCACCTTAAATCCTTGGGCAGACAGTCTTTTTAAGCTTCGGAGTACCGCATTGTGCTCGATATTGGTGGTCACAATGTGGCCGCCTTTTTCCCGGTTGGCCAGAGCCGCGCCCTTGACTGCATGATTGACGGACTCGGTTCCCCCGGAAGTAAACACTATCTCCTTGGGGTTGCCGGCATTTACCAGATCTGCTACCTGTTGGCGCGCACCGGCAAGTTTTTCCGCGGCCTGCTCTCCGGCCTTGTGCTGGCTGGAAGGATTGTGCATATCACTGTTGATCGCATCGATCATCACCTGCTTTACTTCCGGCAGCAACGGGTTAAACGATATACGGTCAAGGTTGATAAAACTCATCAAAGCCCCCTTTAACGGAAAAATTTTAGTGTTCTTCTGTGAGGTCATGCTGGCAGAATTCACAGAAAGTTGCCGCCTTGTCGATCTCTACGTCACAGTATGGACAGTAGCAGGTCTCACCGTCGCCGTGTTCGTGCTTTTCCTGTCTTTCCTCAGGCTCGCGGACCACGCCGGCCTTTTTGTCCTCGTAATTCTGTATGGCCATATGAAGAGCGTCCGCCCCCAGGTTGGAGCAGTGCAGCTTGTTCTTGGGCAAACCTTCCAAAGCTTCGGCCACATCCTTGTTGGTGATCTCGCGGGCCTCGGCAATGCTTTTGCCCTTGGCCAGTTCGGTGAGCATGCTCGAAACCGCAATGGCCGATCCGCACCCAAAGGTCTGGAACTTGATATCGGAAATATTTTCGTCTTTATCGACTTTCAGGTAAATGGTCATCATATCGCCGCACAGCGGATTGCCCACCTCGCCCACGCCGTCGGCGTCTTCGATAACTCCCATGTTTCTTGGATTCTTGAAATGATCCATTACGACCTGGTTATACATGGCTTTTTCCTCCCCACGGGTTCGTTGTTGTTGCGCTGTTTTTTTGAAAACAATGGCCCTCCTGCGCAAATGGGGCAATTTTTTTCGTCGGCTGTTTCCGGATAAACACTATGATAAGCATGTAGTCTGTTTTGTAAAGTAATCTGAAAGTTTCCCGAAAATCAATTGTTTCAAAAATCATTGATGTGTATAGAATGGGACAGAGGCGGGATAATTTCAACAATTAAGAAAGGCGGCCTTTTGCGGGCCGCCTTAACTTATTGATTTTTCTGGTGCCGAGGGGCGGATTTGAACCACCGACACGGGGATTTTCAGTCACCTGCTCTACCGACTGAGCTACCTCGGCTTGATTTTGGTTAGATATATAAGGAATGACCGGCCAAGTGTCAAGGACTTTTTTGAAGATCACCGAAAAGGTACTGGGCCAG
>JAIPDT010000078.1 GCA_021737545.1 Desulfobacteraceae bacterium | reverse complement strand
TCGTATTCCCGGGTCTCGGGATTTTCTTCGGTCTCAAAAATGTGGAGGACCCAGTTTGCAATCATTGCCACATCGATAAGACGCTTGTATTCTTCCCTTGTAAATTGGTCTGCCATTTGTTCCCCTTTTTGTTGGTTTTTTTATTTTGTTTCGAGTATATGGATCACTAACAGAATATACTTGTATTTTCAAGGCAATTCAGAGATTCTTGACAAAGATCCGTTGTTTTGTATTTATGATATTTTGAATGGATAACAGCGCAAGGAGAAAGGTCAAAGGAGGTTATTGTGGAGGTTGAAATTCCGGGATACGGGACTTTGGTTTTAAATCACGTGGTAATGGATTACAACGGAACTCTGGCGGTCGACGGGGTACCTGTTGACGGCGTGGACGCGGCCCTGAAAAAGCTTTCCGTAAGCCTTGAATTGCACGTGCTGACTGCAGACACCTTCGGCAAGGCGGCTGCAGGGCTTGAGCATATGCCATGCGGTCTTTCTGTGCTGCCGCCGGGCAATCAGGCAGGGGCAAAGCGTGACTTTGTAACCGGACTGGGGAGCGAGCAGACTGCAGCCATAGGCAACGGAAGAAACGACCGGCTAATGCTTGAAGCCGCCGGGCTCGGTATTTGCGTGCTGCTGGAAGAAGGCGCTGCAATCGAGACCTTAAATTCCGCAGACGTGCTCTGTCCTTCGATTCTTTCGGCACTGGAGCTTCTGGCAAATCCCCTGCGGCTGAAAGCCACCCTTAGAAGCTGATGAATCCCTTCTGGGTCATATTAATTGTGGTGTTGGGGCTGATTTATATTGTCAGTCCCTATGATTTTGTGCCCGATCTCATGCCTATTCTCGGCAGAATAGACGATATCGGGCTTATGGTCCTGCTGATCTATTATTTGAAGACCGGCCGCATGCCGGGATTTGTATCACGTATTCTTGGGGGAGTGTTTGGCACAGGGAAGTCCGGTTCTGCCGGCGCGAAAAGCAAGGAGCAAAGCGGTGGCTCTGCAGGGTCGAGCCGAAAAGATTCCGGGAAAAAGGATCCGTATGCAGTGCTCGGTCTTTCGCCGGCCGCCTCGAGCAAGGAGATACACGAAGCTTATCGCAGGCTGGCCCAGCAGTATCATCCCGACAAAGTCTCGCACCTGGGAAAAGAGTTCCAGGAACTGGCCCGGCAGAAGTTTATCGAAATCCAGGAGGCATACGAAGAGTTGACGGGAAGATCAGGTTAGATAAAGGGCCCGGAGGCGGGCTATGTTTTCAGGGTCCATGTTTTTACCGTCTTTTTTCTTCGGTGTTTCAAGGATTTTGGGGATTTTTGACAGCCGCGGGTCGTTTACCAGACTGGAAAAACCCCGGCTTCCGATCATGCCTTCGCCGATGTGGGCATGGCGGTCCACCCGGCTTCCGCATTGTTTAAGCGCATCGTTTACGTGGATGACATACAGGTTATTTATGCCCAGGATCATGTCGAATTCTTTCATTGTTTCCATGTAGGATTGCCTGCTTGAAATGTCGTAGCCTGCGGCAAAAATATGGCAGGTATCCATGCAGATGCCTACGCGGTTCTTGTTTGAAATTCCGTGCATCATTTCCGCAAGCTGTTTAAAGCTGCTGCCCAGCGAGGTTCCCTGGCCTGCCGTGGTTTCAAGCAGCAGTCGGGTCGGATTTTCCGGAAGCTGTTTGAATACATGGTTTATCGTCCCGACTATCCTCTTTATGCCTGTTTTTTCCCCCTCGCCCATGTGAAATCCCGCGTGCAGAACAAGCCAGGGAAGTCCAAGTTGCCCGCATCTCACCAGCTCCTGTTTGAGTGCCGCCCTGGATTTTTTCCGGATGTCCGGATCTTTTGCCGCCAGATTAATCAGGTAAGCGCTATGTGCGGCAATGGAGCGAATGCCGGTTTTTTTTCTGGCTTCTTCGAAGATACCGATTTCTTCTCTAGATAGCGTTTTCTCACGCCAGGTGCTGGCGTTTTTTGTAAAAATCTGCAGGGCTTTGCATCCAAGGGATTCTGCCTCTTCAAGGGCCTTGTACAGACCTCCGGAGATGGACAGATGCGCCCCCAGGATCAATTCCCCGGACTGTTTATCCGATGATGCTATATTCATTTTTCCCCTACCTCATACCCCATATCTCATATCTTACACCTCATACCCCATCACTACTCCGTCTTATCCTCTGGATAACACAGACCCGAAAGAAAGCAGTTTGCGCAGTCCGGTTTTTTGGCCTTGCAAATCTGTCTTCCGAAAAAGATAAGACGCAGTGAGAAATCGTTCCACTCATTTTCCGGTATGATTTGCATGAGATCGGCCTCGATTTTTTCCGGGTTTTTGTTGACCGTGAGATCCAGCCGCCTTGAGATGCGTGCCACATGGGTGTCGACCACCATGCCCGGAATGCCGAAGGCGGCACCCAGCACCACGTTAGCGGTTTTGCGTCCCACTCCGGGTAAAGATACCAGTTCTTCGAGTGTCCCGGGCACTTGCCCGTTAAAACGCTCCACTATATGGCGGGCACAGTTTTTGATATTTCCGGCCTTGTTTTTGTAAAAACCGGTGGGCCGGACCATCTCTTCTATGGTGTGCAGGTCTGCCTGTGCAAAATCTTCCGGGGTTTTCAGGCGCGCAAAAAGTTTTTCAGTCACCGCGTTTACCTGCCTATCGGTGCACTGGGCGGACAGAATGGTTGCCACAAGAAGCTGAAAAGGGGTTTTGTGTGTGAGCTGTGTCTTGACATCAGGGTAGTGTGCCTTTAGTATTTGCTGAATTTCTTGTATGCGTGCTTTTTGTTTAGTCATTGAAATATCCATATTTATTGTTTAACAGAAAATTTTGTTTTTTGGATCAAGAAGCTCGAAATTTGCAGAAACACAGGCAAAGATAAAGATATTTTTAATATCATGAATCCTGTTTTAAAAAAAACGAAAGCTCTGGGTCTTTGTTCCGGCGGGCTTGACAGCATTCTGGCCGGGCTTGTTTTGCGGAAACAGGGAATCGAAGTCGAGTGGGTAAGTTTTGAAACCCCGTTTTTTGATGCTGACAAAGCCCGCGCCGCTTCGGAGAAGACCGGAATTCCGCTTATTGTAAGGGATATTACAGAACGCTACCTGCCCATGTTCGCAGCTCCGCCCGCAGGCTACGGCCAGGGTATGAATCCGTGCATGGACTGCCATGCTCTGATGTTTAGAATCGCAGGCGAGATGATGACAGAAACCGGGGCTTATTTTCTGTTTTCAGGTGAGGTCCTGGGCCAGCGCCCAATGTCGCAGGTCAGGTCTTCTCTTCGCTATGTGGAGAAGCGATCCGGTTTTGACGGATATATACTGCGGCCTCTTTCTGCAAAAAAGCTTCCTGTTACGCTGATGGAACAGGAGGGCCTTGTTGATCGCAACAGGCTGCTCGATTTTTCCGGGCGCTCAAGAAAACCGCAGATGGCCCTTGCGGAATTTTTCGGTGTTACGGATTATCCTTCGCCTGCCGGAGGATGCCTGTTGACTGATCCCGGGTTTTCAAAACGCCTGGAAGATCTTTTTTTTCACGGGGGCGAATTGTCGCGCCGCGAGCTGGAGCTTTTGAAATACGGCCGTCATATGCGCCTTTCACCCGAAGCCAAGCTGATAGTGGGCCGCAATAAGTCCGAAAACGAGCAGATCATGTCATTTTTCGATCCGGGCAAAGATACCCTGATCCGCCTGCACTCTATTGCCGGCCCGGTAGGGCTGATTCCCGATTCATTTCCTTCGGGGGTAATAGAACAGGCAGCCGGAATTTGCGCGGGTTACAGCAAGGCGCAGCGTGATATGCGGGTAAAAACAGAGATCAAGCCCCCTGGGAAACCTTCGGCCGTGATAACGGTGGTTCCTGTAAATACTGAAAATACTAACGAGTTGATGATAATTCCATGAAGATAAAAAAGATTGTATCCGGTGCACAGACAGGCGCGGACCGGGCGGCCCTGGATTTTGCAATCGAGTACGGTATAGAGCATGGTGGATGGGTTCCTGAAGGGCGTATGGCAGAAGACGGACCCGTCCCGTCGCACTACCTGGTCAGAGAACTCCCGGGCGGCGATTATGTGCAGAGAACAGAAAAAAACGTCGAGGATTCTGACGGAACCCTGATTGTCAGCCGGGGGGAGTTGACCGGCGGCTCCCTGCTGACATGGCAGATGGCTGAAAAGCATGCCAAACCCTGCCTGCATGTAAATCTTGGCAGTGTTATTGTTTTTGATGCTGCGATTGATGTTTATGAGTGGCTTACGGCTCACGGAATCGAGGTATTAAACGTAGCCGGCCCCCGTGCCAGCAAGGATCAAGGCATTTACGATGTAACTTGCAACATACTGGAAACAGTATTTCATATTGATACCATATACGGCTCCATGCCAGGTTCGGCCGAAAAGGCCGGGGCGGGCCGGAGCGGTTCAACCGGGGGATCGGGCCTGCCGCAAAGCGTTGAACAAGCAGTCAAAATACTTATAACTGAGTTGGGTGCCAAGACCAAGTCGCGTATTGCCGGGCGGACTGGAAAAGATATCGCGGAGTTTGAAAATGAGCTTGTGAGCTATATAGTTGACCGGTTCGGGCTTGAAAGGGAAAATCGGGAGTTGTTGGAGTCATGCCGCAATATATCGCAAAACAATGGAATCGAGGGCCATGAGGCCGCATCGATTATTATCGGCAGGCTTTGGGATCGGCTTCGGGAAATAGGGCAGTTGCGGGTGGTCAAGTAGTCCGCGATCCTCTGTTTTCTTTTGCGGCTGTCTCCCGGGTGGCTATCATTGACGCGGCTTCCCTTACCCTGGCATTCGGATCGCGCTTTAACGCCTGCATCATGATCTGGATGTGTTCACCGGGTATTCGGCAGACAGCGTGGGCGGCTGCAATACGCACGCTGGGGGAATGTCTCCGGCGTCTGCACCATCTGCGTTTCGGCATCAGGATTTTTGCCAAAGGTTGTATGAAATCGCTGCTGCCGATCCGCTCCATAGCCCTGCAAACTTCGACAAGCACATCCTGGTCCTTTGTTTTTGAAAGAATTTCGGTCAGTACGTTCCCGGCCCCGGCTGTGCTGCGCCTGCCGATGGTATTTATGGCCTCGATAGCCAGGTCTGCCCTGGTGCTGCGGGCCAGTTCTATAAGCAAAGGATCTATTTCGGGTGTATCCAGCCGCCGGGCCAGCCTGAAGGCAGAGCGTCTTACCTGTTCCTGCGCATCTGTCATGGTATATTTGAGTTCTGTTGCCAGATCTGTTGTTACGGAATCTATAACTTCCAGGATACGGGATTTTTCTTCCGCCCGGCTTTCTCTTATAAGAGACTGCCTGAGCTGCTCGACCGCCTGATCCCCCATGCGGCTCAGCAACTCAGCTCCCAGGCGTCTGGTGCGGATGTCTTGTTCCTGCTTGATAATATCGATAAGCATAGGCGTCATGCCCCTGCCCATAGTGCTGATAAGCTGGCAGGCCTCCTGTCGCCTTGTCTGTCCCGTCGCTTTCAGGTCTGATACAAGGATATCCGCGATCCTCGGATCAAGCTGTTTTCCGAAAGCATGGGGCTTGTCCCAGGTTTCGAGTCCGGTGGTTTCAACAAACTGCGGGTGCTTTTTAAGCCGGGTAAAAATCCGGACCGCGGGCGGGTATTCACCATACAGGATCAGTTTTGCAGCAGCTTCATAGAGTATGCCCGAGATTTTGCGCACTTTTTCCTTATCTTTTTCCGCTTCAAAAACCGGAATCATGAGCCGGGCTGCAACCAATTTAATGTATGCCGCACGGGGGTGCCAGTCCTGCGGGTGGAGAATCTTATTGAAATTCTCAATCAGATCCATTCTGCAGGCTTGGTTTGAGCGGGTATATTTTTCGGTTATGCTGTATAAAATCGTTGATAAACGTTCGATTTCTCTTTTCAAAAACAGATCGCGAATCAGGCCGGCAAGATCCTGATCACCGGGTTCCGGCGTTTTAGTTTTTTCTTTGTCACCACCGCTTTGGTCGTATTTTTTTGCGGATTTTCGGTCTGCTGCCAGAGGATTCACCCGGCGCACCCCGTATATCCGACGGTCGAAAAAAAGGCCCGAGAACTGCCGCGTGCGGGCAAATTTTTCCCAGAACCCGCTGTTTAATTTTTCCCCCGGGGTGTGGAAAAGCGTCTCGAAAAATATCTCGAGGTCGGTCTCGGACAGATTCCTTGAAAATGTCAGGCTGTTTAATCCCGCATTTGCAAGCATTTCCACCATGCCGCCGAAAAGTGCTCCATAACCTGCTGCATCAACCCTGACCCCGTTTACAAGAAGTGAGTCCTCAACCCTGGAAATAGTTAGCGCATGATTTTTAAAGAGGCATTCCTGTAATTCGGCGGCCAGTCTTGAGATTGCCTTTTTTGCCACCGGCCCGCCGGACGGATACAGCTTTAGCTGCCCGTAGGCGCCCATTAGTGTACTGATAACTCTTCTGACCCTGTAGAGACGGTTTTCATCAACATAGAGCGCATCCTCTGAGCAAGGCCCGGCTGTTTGTTTAACCTCGTCCGGCTCTGTCTCCGGTTTCGGGGTGTCTTTGTCCTGCCCGGGAGAGATTTTTGTATAGGTCACCTGTCGGATTGCAATATTGGACATTTGGTGAGTTCGAAGAAATGATTCCCAGTATCCCGGGGGGATGGTTTTACTTCCCGGCAGGGCGAGCTGGTTTAAAACAGTCTGGAGTTCTGTTTGATCTGTCCCCTTTTTAAAGCCCAGGCTCCTTATCTCCATTTTGTCCCAGAGTTCCAGGATTTTGTCTGTAATCCCCCTCGGGCCGGTCTCTGTAAGTTCCTCACCGTTTATCAGGATTCTGTTTTGTTCACCGGTGATTGAAATACCGGCATCGGTCCCAAATATTCTTTCCAGCAGCTTGAGCACTTCCTTTGCGGCGCTTGTCACTGATTTGCTTTGTTCGGGATACAGCCTGGTGTTGCGTATCGCTATAAGCAGGGCGCGCAGCAGGTGGGGTACCAGTTCCATGCCCTGACGGCTCAGTCTTTTATCGCCCAGCCCTTCAATGGTCACGTTCGCCCCGGTGTCTGACGGTACTGAAGATTCCAGGTCCTCTCCTGTGTAACGTTTGATTTCTTTTTCGTCGAATATGCGAAGATTTTGGGTCTCCTGGTATTCGTTGTAGGATTTGGCTGTTTGGGCATCTGTTGACCGGGTAAAATGATGGGCCAGAAATGAGGCAGAAGGCAGAAGGTCTTGTTCGTAGAGCTTTTCCTGGTAGGCACCTATCTGCTGGTGAAGCAGCTTTTTTTCTTCCGGCGAGATTCCGTCGTAGATGATATTGCGGATCTGTTTGCTTGAGAATCGGAGGTTTTCGTCATTTTCTTCAAACTCGGTGCGCACGATGCCCTGTTCTTCAGCATTGTTTATTATATCGTATATGTTGGCGCCCTGATCCCGGGTAATGCCCGCAAGCATGCTAAGAAAAGTCGATTCCCCTAATGCAGAGGCACGGTCCAGGAATTTTCGGCTTTTCTCGTCAAGGCATTCCATTTTGTTTCGCACAATTTCGTCGAGAGATTTCGGAAAATAGTCATTTTCAGGGGATGTTATGCCCCATTTCTCGCCGCTGCGGTATATCTTGCCGTCGTCTATCATTTTGCGGATAATTTCAACAAGGAACATGGGGTTTCCCTGTGTGATCCCGGCTATTTCCAGGCATAATCCCTTTGGCGGATCAATGCCGCCGAAGATTATGTTAAGATGTCTTTCAATGTCTGCTTCGTCAAGAGGGGTCAGGTTTATGGTTTGAATCCCCAGTTCTTCTGAATAGGCATTGCGGAAAAGATCCAGTGCGACGGATTCCCCGGAGGTGTGTTTTTCTCTGGAAGCCGTGGCGCAGATAAATATAAGCAGATCCTCGGCTTTCATAAGCATCCTGAGCAGATGAAGGGATGCCGGATCACAGTAGTGAAAATCGTCTATTAGCAGAACAAGCGGACGAGTTCCCGCCAGCCGGGTTAAAAATCGGGTAAAAGAGGCAAAGATCGCTTCCCGTTGTCCGGCATTGTTTTCAGGAATCGTTGGCGTGCCGCCTTTGAGTTGAGGGATAATATGGGCCAGCCGGGAAATTTCATCTTCTTCCATAGATTCCAGTAGTTTAACCCCTCTGTCAGGCAACTGGTTTAGCAGGCCCATGGCTGCGTAGGAGGCCAGGTAATATGGCCGGAAGGCTTCCTGGATTGTACCGTTTACCCGTACCGGCCTGAGCCTGGTCTTTTGAAGATTTTCCTGTATGGTTGCCAGCAGGCTGGTTTTTCCCATACCGGGGTCGCCTTCTACAATTATGAACCGGCTGACACCTTCTGCTACTTCTTTAAGCGCTGTGCTTACTTTGGAAAGCTGTTTTTTCCGTCCGGCAATGCCTGCGGTGTCAAGATGCCGGCGCAGCGTCTCAGGAAAAATCTCCGCCCTTCCGAGATCTCCGGCATCAGCGCTTCGGTTACGGCCGGAGTGCTTGGCCTGATACATTGCGGTGTCAGCCCTGTGTATCAGGGTTTTCTCGTTTTTTGCGTCCTCGGGTGCGGCTGCGATGCCTATGCTGACTGTCAGTGGGATGGGAGTCTCTGCTTCTTGTGCGGAAAAAGTGTTCTTGCGCATCAGGTGAAGCACTTTTTCCGCAATAGCCCGGGTGTCAGCTTTCGTGCTTTGCGGCAGGAGCAGTAAAAAATTGTCGCCGGCATACCGTACAGGGACTGCATTTTTGGGCGACGCTGCTTTGATTGCCCCGGCGATATTTACAAGCGCCTGGTCACCGGCGTTGTGCCCGTACTGGTCATTGATCCGTTTTACATAATCCCCGTCTATCATAAGCAGACAGAGCGGATTATCATCGAGCGCATCCCAGTTGACCCGGTTTTTAAAGTAATACAGCAGGTATCGTCGGTTGTATAAACCGGTGAGTTCGTCTTCAAAGATAAGGGCTGAGGGGTCTTTGCCCACATTTTGGAGAAAATAAAAAAATTTCTGGTACTTCATCCATCCCCCATGATGGAAAAGCAGCTTTTTTAGTTAGTGTCCATCCAGAAATGGCTAATTTGCCCGATTTCTGCGTCAGGCTCAAATTTTAATCCTCAAAATACTTTGAGTATTCCTGCGGTTAAAATTTTCGCCTTCCTTGAACTTGAACAAATTATCTGATTTCTGGATGGACACTAGTTAGATAATTTGAAATTCTTTGGAAAACATAAAAAAAAACGGGTTGAATAGCAAACAGAAATCTTGCTGCCCCGTAAAGTGCAGACAATACTGTTGCAAGGAGCTTTCAAAAAAGATAAGAAACAGGTTTATATTATGGTGTAAAAATGCGGAAGTGAGAAGAGGGCTTCATAAATGAGTCTGCAGGAACCGTTTTTACCCCCGCCGGGCCTGAAAGGGCCAAACATTCAGACGATTCTGGCAAGTTCCCGTTTTCGGGCAGCGCGCGCTCATCCTGTGTTTGACAATGCAAGGGAAAAGATCTTTGAAACAAAAGAAGGCGTCCGGCTGCAGGGGTTTTATTCTCCCAGGCCGCAGCAGGACGCAAAAGGGCTGGTGCTTCTGCTCCACGGCTGGGAAGGCAGCGCGCGCTCAACTTATATCCTTACCACAGCCAGGTATCTTTTTGATCATGGATATGAAGTTTTTCGTCTAAATCTCAGGGATCACGGGGATACACATCATTTAAACCGAGGGCTGTTTTTCGGCACCCTGTTTGACGAGGTCTTTGAGGCAACAGAGCATGTCGCGAATCTGAGCCATGGCAACCCTTTTTTTGTTGCAGGATTTTCTCTGGGCGGCAATTACGCGCTGCGGATCGCACGCGAAACCGTCCGCCGGTCCATATCGCAGTTATGTCATGTGGTTGCTGTAAGTCCCGTTTTGAGCCCGGGGCGGGCCACTGAGGTTATTGATAAGACCGTTTTTTACAGGAACTATTTTTTAAAGAAGTGGAAGCGATCCCTTCTGCGCAAGCAGCAACTGTATCCGGATTTGTACGATTTTTCGCAAGCGCTTTCACACAATACTATTTTGGACCTCACAGCGGATCTTTTGCCGCGATACAGCCCGTATAAGGAGCCAGAGGAATATTTTGGCGGTTATACTCTGCTCGATGATGAACTATCCGCCATATCGGTACCCACCGCTATAATTGCTTCCAAAGACGATCCCATCATTCCGGTGGAAGATTTTTACAGCCTGCGCTTAAATGAGATCACTCGTCTTGTGGTGCATCCTTTTGGCGGCCATAACGGGTTTATCGAGAATTATCGCCTTTGCGCCTGGTATGAGCGGGCCATGATTGGAATTTTTTCAAAAGAGGCATAATTTATCTGGTGCCGGCAATGTTTTTGAACCGATTATATATTAATTTCATTCACTTTTGCCTTCCGCCTTTTTATCAAGCAATGAGCCTTTGGAAAACCTGAAAATGAGATATCCGATTAAGAGTACAAGAATCCAGGAAATCACATGCCAGGCTTCTATCCGGCCTCTTTCTGCTATTTGATAAATCGTGGCGATAATAAAGATTGCAGCGGCAAATATATATATATTCCGCCAATTTAAAACAAGATTCAGTGCCGTGTCGTTTAACCGATCAATAATATCCATTTCATTTCCCCCTTTTTAGCCGGATAAACATCTGATGGCTTCGTAAAAAGTCCAATATCTGCGTTGCGCTGCATATCTTCGGAATTTCACGTACGATTAACTACGCTGCATTCCTCGATATTTGCGCGCCTTGATCTTGAACTTTTTACTTTGCCATCTAAAAATTGGCTTCCTTCCTGTAAAAACCTCAAATGAGGTTAGAAGCTTTTTACGAGACTGTCATATTTGAACCGGATAAATAAAGGAGAGCCTAAAGACATTTTTCATTCTAAAGGCTCTCCTTTTGAAAGGGCTTACATTCTCCCTCCCATTTCTTTAATAGCCGCACCGATATTTACCAACAGGGCGAAAACTCCGATTGAAATCAAAAGCTGTCCTACAGCTGTCAAAACTGTGGTGATCTCCATTTTTTATTCCTCCCGTTTTGAAAGTAATTAAATGTTGATTCAGCCAAACACCATAGATGCCAGAATTAAACATTTCTATCGAACTTAACACCCCCCCTCGTATAACGGACTTGATTTAAGAAGAATCCGACTCTTCTTTTCTCTCTCTCTCAAGTTTGTCGCTGAATTGATCCAGCAACTTCGAGAGCTTGATTAATACGTAGGAGGTAAATACCGCAACGAGAAGCACGGATACGGCCTGTATCAACTCTGGAATACCAAAACCCATGATAATTCTCCTTACATATTCGATAGGATTAATACCCGGTGGTTTTCCGCCAAAATAATGGATCTAATCGCTTGTCATGGAATTCTTTTATTTTGATCTGAAAAAGAACAACAACACAGTTATTTTAAATCATTCCAAGATTGCGAAAGCAGGTTTGAAAATCTAATTTTCCGGTCGAGAATGAAGTTTGTGGTCTAACCAAGTGTGAGGGTGGATCCGCATGGAAGCGTGAACAGAAACTGTAGGTTAATATTTTAAATAATAATTGCGTATCTTTTAACGATTGTCAAGCATTATTTAAAATCGGAGCATGTATATCCCTAGTGTCCATCCAGAAATCAGATAATTTGTTCAAGTTCAAGGAAGGCGAAAATTTTAACCGCAGGAATACTCAAAGTATTTTGAGGATTAAAATTTGAGCCTGACGCAGAAATTGGGCAAATTGGCTATTTCTGGATGAACACTCCCTAAGGGCTATAAATTTCATATTACTGTCAATGAAATTTGCACAATTACTCTACCG
>JAIPDT010000077.1 GCA_021737545.1 Desulfobacteraceae bacterium | reverse complement strand
ATTATCAGCAGTTTCAAAAAAGAAAAGGTTGAAATCCTTACAGGCTCCCTTATTGCACCTGATCTGACAACTTTCTGGAGGCAATCTCACCGAAGCGGATTTATACCAAAAATCGCTACTATTGGGAAAGCACTCCTTTTTCCATCCGCCCTGGAGGCTCTCGGAGGTAATTTGGGTCATGGTCTTAGCATGGAAGTCTGGTGGAGCCGTTATCATCCCTTCAAGTCTTCGCTGACCGGAGAGAAATCTTCAGATATATGCGACGATTGGGAAAAAGAAACTAATCGACAGTGGGGGCCGCCTATCGGATTTAAACATGCCGGTTATGAACTTGTTTATGATGTACTCAAACGGGCTCAAACTCTTGACAAAAAGGCCCTGAGAAAAACCATTGCAAAGACAAACCTGAATACCATTATCGGTACCATCAAATTTAACGAACAAAATTACAGTGAGACCCCCTTGGTGGGAGGACAGTGGGTCAAAGGCGAGAAATGGCCATTTGAACTCCAGATCATTAACAATTTCAGATATCCTGAAATCGGTGAAACCGCAGAGATGATTTTCCCTTTGCCGAGATAGACATTTTTGAATTTATTTGTAATGGATTTGCAGGGCATTATCATACAAGGGCCGGAATAAATTGATAACTTATCAGGCCAGTTTTTTGCCTGCTCCCGGCCCCGGGGCCAGGCCATAGATTTCCTCAATATTCATTATAACTGCGCCTTTGGATCTTAATGAGATTCCGGCATTTTTCGCGCGTTCCTCGATCCATTTTGCTGTGTCCTCATAGCGTTTGCCGGAGGTTTCAATTGTAACAGTTCCTTTTAACTGGTAACCTTCCCGGTCTTTCCAGAAGGATACGGCTACCCTGGGATTTGATTTCATGTTGGCAAGGGTTTTGTTGAAAAACTGATCTGATATCAGGATGGTTTCATCATCAATGATCATCTTTGCTCCGACAGGAACTGCATTAGACGTTCCGTCAGGGGTTGCGGTAGCCAGGACAACGGTGGGGACTTCTTTAAACAATTCTTTCATGCGATCTGTCATCTGGGCCATGGCATCTGCCTCCTTTTGCCGGTAAGTATTACACATGTTTATTGCTAATTATTGCTAATGCGGGTGTAAACGTCAAATACTTCTGACAACTTGCCCCTCTGCCCTGCCGGCTATTAAAATTTAAAAGGGCAAATTTAAATGGACCAGGTAAATAAAAGCTATAAGGCGCATGCCGTCTGTAGATAGTAAAAATTAACCGAAAACCGCAGTTAAAAGTACCAGGAGCAGGGAACTTGTTCCGAATTATAACATATAGCTTTTAAGGCAGGCCGGTATCAGCCGCCGGCAGAGCCTTACCCGTGTTCTGCAAGAATTTCCGATGCCTTGCGGCTAAAGTAGCTGCTATCGGATGCCGCGGCCTGGCGCAAAAGCTGCCTGGCCTTGGTTTCCTCCACCCCCTGATCCAACATCAGCTTGCCGGCAAGGACATGGAGCTGTGGCCGGTAAAGGGATTGCCGGGGCATCAGACGCAGGGCCTCGCGATAGTGTTCCAGAGCCTTGGCTTTGTCCTGGCCGGCATACCAGGGCAAGACTTCATAGTAGAGACCCATGTGCATGAGCAGGACGAACCCGTTATATTTAATGTCGATCTCGTAAGCCTTCTTCAGGTGTTTTTGCGCCTTGTCCTTGAGGCCCTCGCTGAGAATGGACCATATGCTAGCGCCCTTGGCGTAACCGCCGACGTTGACCGCGTAATAGAAGTGTCCCTCCACTTTCTCCGGCTCGAGCGCAATGGCCTTTTGCGCCAGCTCCATTCCTTGTTTACCAAAGGACTTGCAAATCTGTTCCAGGTTATCCAGCTCGCCGATTACGGCCATCCGGGCAATCACGCGGCAGGACCTGGACGCCTTCCAAAACGCCTCGTAACTATCCGGATGCTGCTGGGTGATCTGTTTGTAGAGTGTTACCGATTGCTTGAGGCTGTCCATGCTCCTCTCTGCATACAGCAGGTCCGCTTTGTACAGTGCATCCTGTTCGTGGGCTGCTGCAGCCGGGAGGGTGAGCAATCCGAGCACAATCAAAAGACATACCAGAAAAACCTTGAGCATCATGGCTCGCTTGTTCAGGGTCTGAATGAATACGGTAAAATATTTTCTTGTCATGCAGAAAATCCTAGTGGTTCATTTTCTAATTCAGGACTCGTCCTGATTTTGTCACCAACCAGCAAACGGGCATGCCGGCTGTCTTCGTTTTATAGCATCGGAATACCGCGCTTCACGTTAATGGCCGGGCTGGCATACACCGGAATTGAGCAGGGCTGGAACGGTTCTTTACCCCGGAGTCCCCGGTAAGACGGGAAAACCATATCTTGCTGGATTCTTTCCGGTCACGAAAAGAAGAATTTCAGGGGATGAGATCCTGGGTTTTTCCTGGCGGCTGCCGAGAAGTTGATTTTACTGGGCCTGTCGCAGTTCCTGAGAAACCGAATTCTATATAAAACGCTTTGCGTAAACCTTCAAATCCGACACTAAATTTTATTTATTATACCCCCGCCTTCTGAAGTTGTCAACCTGATTATTGTATTTTATTTTATATGGCTTTTTGGGTATGGCCATGATAAGTTAAAAACTTAATTTTCAGGATATAGAACACTCACCGAGAAGAATTGGTGCAATACAGTAAAGGAGGTTATAAAATGCGGTTCATAGATCCTCACCTTCATACCGATATGATTAATGATATTATTTTGGAAAATCTCTCAATGGCAGGTATGGAAGCAGCGATTGTTCCCTCACCCCACATGCTCAAGGGATGCGGGACATCGGACACGATCCTGCGCTTATGGGACCGGTTTCTTGATTTTGAGGTCAACAGCGGCAAGGCAATGGGATATGAATTATTTGCTTCTCTAAGCATACCATTTTACGGACTGGATCGAAAAAACATTGATGCCTGTTTAAAACAACTCCCTGAATACCTGAAGCACGAACGTGTTGTAGCAATGGGTGAAATCGGTCTTGATTGTGCCATTCCCGAGGAAAGGGAACTTTTCAGGGACCACCTGCAAATCGCTAAAGAGCATAATATCCCCCTGATTGTTCACACCCCGATTCGTCTGGCACCCCAGGCTCCGGAAGTGATCAAAAATATTGTAGAAATCATCAAGGAAGAAAAATTTCCCATTGAGAAGGTTGTTCTGGATCATACAGGGGAAAACACCTTCGACTACAGAGCTGAGACAGGAGCCATGGTGGGATTAAGCGTTTGTCATGACAAAATGCCTCCGGAGGCGGCCGCCGACTGTGTCATAAACAATGCTGACAAGAGGGATAAATTGATCATCAACTGCGAACTTGCCGGCGGAGACATGTATTTTACCGTGCCCAGGGTAGCCCTTGCTCTAAGAATGAAGGGTATGGCCCATGATGACATTGAAAGGGTCGTCTGGGACAACCCGAAAAATTTTTTCGATCTTCCGGTGGATTAAAACCTGACTCAGAGCTGTTAAAAAGAAGCTCTCATTTATAATTCAACATCATCGGCACAGGCGTTCTAAGTGTTATTGCCCCCTCAGTGGGGCAATCCATAACGCATGCATAGCAATGCCAGCATTCTTCAGGAAAAGATACGACCGGAGGCTTTTTTCTTTCAGACCCGAAAAACACATCCTGCGGACAACGCTCAGCACAGATCCCGCAACCTGTACAAATATCTTCATTTATAATGGGCGGCATTTTTCCTCCTTATTTCAAGCTTCTCCATTCAAGCACAGGACCATCCGCAGCTTTCCTGCAAACCAATACTTTATTGTCAAAAAACGGATTCTTATATGGATAGTCAACACGTTTGAATTTATCACGGGTTTCTTTACGTTCCGAAACAGCCGAAAAGACAGACTCAGCCACGTCTAGAAGATTCAAGACTTCCAGGCAATGTAGCAATTCATGCTGGTTGCCGGCCTGCATAATTTCGTAAGCCTTTTTTTTGATGCGCTGCAAATGCAGAGATCCGGCCTCCAGCAAGGTTGCGGACCGAACCGGACCGGCATAATCAGTCATGACCTGGTTGATGGCAATATTAAACTCCTGCCATGCTGGACAGTTTTTCCGGTTACGGATTTCTTTAACCATATTTGCGACTTCCAGGGCTTTATCTTTTCCTGTATTACTGCTCGGAGATTTTCTTTTTTCAACAAAATCCGCTGCATTTGCCCCGGCCAGCCATCCGATTGTGGAGGCCCCTGATACTCCGCCAAAATATTCATCACCTGCGGCATACAGACCTTCAAGCGATGTTTCGCCCCTTTCATTATAGTATATTCCGCCGCGGGACGACATTTCGTAAGTCATGAATTCAACTGGATTGTTTTTGGGATCGATGCCCTCTTCTTCGAAATGGTTTAAAATTCCATTCAATGCCTCGTGTCTCATAAAATGCATCATGTATTTATAGTCCGAATCAGAGATGCCGCGGCAATCCATGTACACCGGCCCCCTGCCTGACTTATGGTAGTCCTCGAAAACCTCCTTGTAAAAATCCGATATGGGATCACCGTATCTGCGGTCAGGTTTTTCCACAAAAGGGCCCACAGGATTATCCTGCGGATCCCGGAGTACCCCTATCCAGGTTCCCTTGCCGCAGCGGGCGAAATACTTGGGACCGGCCCACCTGGCGGGGATTTCCATATTGATCAGTTCGGCTCCGGCCCGATAGGCCATGGCACGGCCGTCTCCGGTGGTATGAGGCGGATCGGCACGGTTAAACAACCACCCGGGCGTGATGCCGGAATAGAGTCTTACACAACCACCGGTCGACAAAACCACGGCTCTTGACAGAAAGGTAATAACCCGGTCTTCTCTGGCATGAACTCCTACAGCACCGCTTATCCTGCCGTCCTGGTCGGCAATGAGGTCAAATACCGCCACCCGGTTAACTATTTTTACCCCTCTTTTTTTCGCCTGTTCAGTAAGAATCGGTTTCTGGTTTATACCGTCATAATGCAGCGTCGTGAAAGTTCCGCCGGGAAAAGTATGACCTGCAAAATCCCATTTACCGTTCTGCTTCATGGGTATACCCCAGCTATCCCACATCCTGACAATATCGTATGTGTTGCTGATCCAGGTCTTCATAAACTCATAGGAACGTGTCCAACCCGCCTGGGATTTCCACACTTCCTCAACCACCGACTCCATATCCGAACCATGGAATTCCGGGATATAGGCTCTGAAATGATCATTTCCGCAGGCACCGGCTCCGCTGCGCTTGGTATTTGCTTTGTCAACCACTATGACAGAGGCTCCCTTTTCAGCAGCATTGATGGCCGCCATGAGCCCGGCGGGTCCTCCGCCGATGACAAGCACATCAGTTTCCATGATCTCTTCGGATAAAACATCGGATTGCATGGAACCCTCCTTTTCACTGTGACACATTAAATTATTTGCAGTTATATCTATTGAGTAAATATAAAGGTCGATCCAGGGAAGCTCCGGCTCGGAGATCTCTTTTAACTGAGTTTTCTATAAGGTAGAATAAACTGCCTGAAATGATATAAAATACTTTGGGATTTGCCTTCTTTTGACCCAGCAACGGACCTGCTTTCCTGAGTTTTTCACGGATTTTGCTGTTTGGATCATCCAAATCTCCGAATATCAAGGCTTTTGACGGGCAACCGGCTACACATGCCGGATCTTTTCCCCTGTCAATTCTATGTACACAAAGGGTGCACTTGGATGCCTTTCCCGGTAAATGCCTTTGAAAATCCGGAGCAGTTTTTTCAATGGTTTTTTTCTTCTCAGAGAAATATCCCTGGCCCGGATTTATTTCAATTACACCGTACGGACATGCCCCGGCGCATTCACCGTGGGCTTTGCATTTTTCCTGATCAATAAGCACAATGCCATCCGGACGTCTGGATATCGCCCCTTCGGGGCAGGCATCCACGCAAGGCGGGCTATCACAATGCATACACGCATACCGGACATAATTAATATTATCGAGATCCTCGCTTTCTATCTCCAGGATTTTGTTCCACCAGACGCCGGGGCCGGTATCATTTTCCTCCTTGCAGGCCAGCACACAGGTCATGCATCCGGTACACCGGTTCAGATCCACAATAATGGCATATCTGGTCATGATCTTTGCTCCTGTAGGTTGCTCACCCCGCTCAGCTTTTCAATACTGAGCACACCACCTCTTTGTAAGGCGGGAAACCCGAGATGGGATCAAATTGTCTTGGTATCAGCTCATTGACATTCGAATTTGCCCAGCCATGCATGACAGAAACAACCCCGATAGGCACCATAATGGTCGGTTTAGCTTTTACTTCCATTTCCCCGAATCGAGTCTTTAATCGTACCATGTCTCCGGTGTGAACCCCGTTCTTCTTTGCGTCTTTTGGATGAATGCTCAAGACTGGCTCGCTTTGAAGTTCCAGGAGCCATGGCGCATCATCCCGCCATTTGCTGTGGGTTATATAGGGCACCCTGGCACCGGAAATAAGAATAAAAGGATACTCAGAACTGGTCTTCATGGGTTCCTTGTACTCAGGCAGGGCGGGGTAACCGTAACGCTCAAGGACCTTGGAAAAGGCCTCAATCTTTCCTGAAGGCGTATTAAAACCGGGTTTGCCGTCAGGCCTCAGATCTCCGGTTTCATATTTCCTATACACCTCACCGCCTTTTGCCGGAATTAAAACTCCGCTTTCCTGGTTTTTTCTCAAATCATCATAGGTTATATCCCACATGCTCAGAATTTCATTGCATGCGGCTTCAACATCACCGTTGAAAAATTCCTCAGGATCTCCCAGACGGGCTCCGATTTCCAGTGCGATCTGCCAGTCTTCCTTACACTCGCCCGCAGGAGGCACGGGTTTACGTCCGAAAATTTTACGGCCGTGAATGGCAAAAGGAGCCAACCTTTCAAAGTTCATTGCTGCAGGCAGAACAATATCAACAAAAGGATGCGTCTGTGGACGATAAAAATAATCCACAGCCATCGAAAAATCCAGAGACGCGATAGCCTCCTGATATTCATGGGTCTGGGGCCAGATCATCATGTTTAATCCCCAGCCTAAAAAGGCTTTCACCTTTCCTTCACGAATCCATTCAACCAGATGATTGGCCTGAACTTCGAATATCTTTTCAGCCCACACCGGAAAGTCTTCCAGGTCGAGTCTGTTAGCTTGCATGGCAGGGAGCAGATCCTTGCGGGTAAAAACAGGCGGCCCTTCAGCCCAGGGGCCGGGCATGCCTTCTAAGGGCTCGGTGGATTTTTTGACTCCTCCCGGAATATCGAGATATCCGCAAATAGCAGGAATCAGAAGCAATGCGCGGTGATTATTCGTAGCATTCAAATTATGGGTGGTTCCCTGTGCACCCGTGAGGAGGCCGCCGGGTCCACTGGTGGCATAAAGACGGGCGGCATCCACGACTTTTTCTGCAGGAACCCGGGTGATCTCCTCTACTTTCTCGGGCGTAAATTCTTTTGTATAATCCATCAACGAATCCAGACCGTGGATCCATTTTTCAGAAAATGCCCGGTCATAGAGCCCTTCTTTGAACATCACATGCATCATTCCGGCGGCCAAAGCCGCGGTTGTTCCCGGCCGTGCCCGTAGGTGGACATCCGCAAGAGTGGTGGCGGTCGGTGTTTTGCGAGGATCCACCACAATAAACTTTACTCCCCGTTCCCTGGCATCCGCCAGGCGGCCGTGGCACATAAACGGCTGGCCCGAATAGGCGGGATTCGTACCCCAAATCAGCATTACGCCGGTTTGTTCAGTGGGCAGATTCCCCATGGTTGGGAATCCGTAAGTAAGAAGCTCGGCCAATTGAGCGGCCCTTCTGCACCCGACCGAGCTCTCGCATCCGTAGTTTGCAGAACCATAGGTAAAGGCCAGCCGTTGGACTGCTGCGCGGGGCTCTTTGGGATCGCCCACATAGAAGAATGCGTGGTGAGGGCTGTAATCCTTTCGAATCCGAGTCAATTGACCAACAATTGTCTCATAGGCTTCATCCCATGATATGCGGGTGAAACCCGGATCGCTTGCTCCCCTGGGCCTGGTTCGTTTTAAGGGGTATAATAAACGATTGGGATTTTTGAGCCTTTGAACCGTAGCATAGGCTTTGGAACACAGAGGAGAGGCAGGGAAACCGGGCCACGATTCAATTCTGGTAATATTATTGTCTTTTTGATAAAATTTGATACCGCAAAAGGGAACCTCATTGCAGCCGTCACAAAAAGTATACCCCTCGGATTCCTGTCCCTCAACCCCGGTGTCCCAAATGTTATATTCCTGCAATTTCTCTTTACATCCCCTGGAAATACCTTGAAGCGGAATTTGAATTATGCACGTATATTGAGTGCTTCGTCAAACCCCGGGAGAGCAGCGAGCAAAGACTTCAAAAAGCTTTGTCTCGCTGCCCTTGGGGAAGGTTATAAGTAATTATTTTTCTATTCCATTAAGGCCTGCTTCTTGTCCAGCAGCTTCTGGTTATGGGCCTCCAGCTCGGAATCCCAGACGCCCATCTCTTTGTAGAACTTTATTGCACCGGGATGATAAGGGGCCGGAGTTCTTTCGCTTGCAAAATGTTTTTTCACCCAATCTTTGAGCCGCGGGTGATAAGGGGCCAGCTCCTGATCATTTTCCCACAGGGTTTTAACAAACTCATAAGCTACCTCATCCGGCAGATCCTTTCTGCCCACGATGGCAAAGTGCCGGCCTACAAGGTCTACTCCTTCCGGGTCCTTGACGCTGAAAGCAGCCTTGGAAGGATCGATGTGCATGGGGAAATAGCCATGATAAATCTCATGGATCTTCTCCCAGTTTTCAGGAGTATCATTTATGCTGATATGCCTCGCGCCAATGGCGGATTCCATTTCCCGAAAAACAGGGACCCCTATTGCTCCGTAACAGAGATCGGCTTTACCTTCCATTACCTTGCGGGCGCCTTCAGGTAAAAGACTTGCCTTGACTACGATCACATCATCTTCTGTTAATCCACAGCCTGCAAGGGCGGCCCTGGAGCCCATATTCAGGGCCTGATGGGTGCCGTAATCACAAACCACGCGCTTTCCTTTAACATCTTTACAGGATTTAACACCCGTGTTTCCCCCTGCAACTAAGCCTGCCGGCAGCCTGCAGCCAAGCATCATCATTCGGTATTCAAGACCGTTCGGCGATATTTTGCCATAATGGTCTTTGCCGAAATAAGCCGCGTCCAGCTCATCTGCGGCCCCCATCACGAAATCACACTCCCCGGTTGTAAGCATTGGTAGCGCTGTCGTGTTACCCTGGGGAAGCAGCTCGATTTGCATTTCAGTATGTTTTTCCACCACATCGGCTATTCCGCCGGAAAATGCATACATGATGCTTCCAATCGCATTGGCCCCAAGTCGAAGTTTTTCCGACTTCTGAGCGTTACCGGGCGCAATCGCAATTAATGTAAACGCCAGGGTCACGACCAACAATACAGACATTTTCAACCATTTGCTCATTGTTTCCCTCCTTGTTTAATTTCCATGGTTTACCATTTTTCTTTCATACAGGGCATGAACACCCCTTAGGTGAGGCGGAACAGACGCTCAGCATTCCCGTGATAGAATTTTTCCAGATCCGGATTGCTGATCGGTAGATTCCGCAATTTCTCCATGGCTTCTCCGCTTCTTTCAAAAGGCGGATCCGCACCAAAGGCTATATTGTCACCGCCGACAGCCATATAGGCACAAATAACCGCCGGCATATAATGCATTCCGCTTGAAGTGAAAAGAAAATTATCCATTATGTATTCGCTGGGCTTGCGCTCAAGAGTCGGCCTGATTTCCGGGGCAACCCAGGGCTTGAGCCAATAAAAGTCGATACGGTAAAACCAGAAAGGCAACCCCTCTCCCAGGTGCCCCAAAACGATTTTCAGCTTGGGGTATTTGTCGAAAAGCCCGCTGTATATAAGACGCATTGTATGCAAAGAAGCATCGGCCTGAAAACCAAAAGGCGGGCCGGCCAGGGGAAAACCGTAATCCGCAAAAGCATTCAGAATCTGCGAGGAAGGAATGGTTGGATGCAGGTAAATTGGTGCACCCAGTGCTTCAGCCCTTTCAAAAAGAGGCCGGAACTTGGGATTATCCAAATATTCCTGCTGACAGTGAGAATTAAGCTTGGCCCCCTTCATGCCCAGCTTGGTAATACAGCGTTCCAGCTCGTCTGCTGCCGCCTCGGCATCCTGGGGCGCCAATGCGGCAAGCCCGATATATCTTTCCGGATATTTCTTTAGATACTCAGCCAATTCATCGTTGGTATCTCTGGCCACTGCAAGGCCGTCCTGGGCGTCAAACTGCTCACAGCCGGGAACAGCCAGGCTGAGGACCTGAATGTCAACCCCGGAGTCATCCATTTCAGAAATGCGTTTTTCACCCATTTCACACAGATCTTCTTCAAGCTTAACTGAACGGGGAGCATATACATCGGGGCTGAAATGCAGTTTGACCCTGCCATCTGACAAAAGCTCTTCGCGGGGAAAATCAGTCCTCTTCCTCAGATATTTGACATAATCGTCAGTGTAAAAGTGTGCCTCCAGATCAATGATTCTCATAAAACAGGTCCTTTCTTCTATAAATATAAAAAAGTTATATGTACTATACCCGGGAAACGTCATGTTCCCTGGCTTGATTCCTGTACCTTAGCTGCCAGATAATTATGATCGCTCCAATCACAGCTCCCGCCAATACCACCGGAATTTGAGGCGCCATCATCGCAACGCCGGCTGAAAATATCAGGGCGCGTACGATTATGGGAATGTGGGTATATAAATGCCCGGACAGGGCGATAGCGACCAGAATAACCCCGGCTGTAGTCGTGACTGCAGCCTGCACGATCCCTGGAATACTTCCGTACAGCAAAAGGCCTGTTGAGTAGCAAAAAGCAATGGGAACAATATAGGCCCCTATGCCGAGTTGAGTGGCCTGGAAACCGCAGCGCATAGGGTTGCAGCCCGCTATGCCTGCCGCCACATAGGCTGCTATACATATCGGCGGGGTCACAAAAGACATTGCTGCAAAGAAATTAATGAACAAATGTGCCGCCAGAGGCTCCACCCCGATTGCCACCAAAGCAGGAACGATCAAGATGGCCAGCATAATGTAGGTAGCGGCAATCGGCATGCCCATTCCCAGGATAATCGTGGCAATGGCCGCCAAAATCAACAGGGCAAAAACATTGCCGCCTGAAATCGCAACAAGCGCCTGGGAAAGGTTGTTTCCCAAATCTGTTAGAGCCACGCATCCGATAACTATCCCGGCAGCCGCGCATGCGGCGCCTACAACCAAAACCTGCCTGCCGGTGTCTTCCAAGACCTTAAATACCTTCCTGAAAAAACCCGAGCGGATATCGGCTCGAAACAATCCCATGACCAGCATAATCAAGCCGGAATACATAGCCGAGGAACCCGGGTCCTTATGAGCTATGAACAGAAAATAAAGCAGGAAGAAAATAGGGATTATATAGAGCCACCCTGTTTTTAACACCGGACCCAGGGCGGGGGTTTCAGAAGCAGGCAAGCCTTTAATGTTAGTTCGTACCGCCTCAAGGTGCACCTGGGTCAACAGAGCAACGTAGTAGAGCACAGCCGGAATAGCCGCCCTTAAAGCCACTTCATAGTAAGGCATTTCCAGAAACTCGGCGATCATAAAGGCTGTGATTCCCATGACCGGAGGTAAAACCAAACCGCCCGTGGAAGAAGCAGACTCCACCGCCCCGGCGAAATATGGCTGATATCCGGTTCTCTTCATAAGTGGAATGGTCACCATACCTGTCACCGCGACATTGGCGGATGCGCTTCCTGAGAGGGAACCGAAAAGACCGCTTGCGATAACAGACACCTTGGCCGCCCCCCCCCTTTGCCTGCCCATAAGGGCCATAGCCAG
>JAIPDT010000076.1 GCA_021737545.1 Desulfobacteraceae bacterium | reverse complement strand
CCGGCATAGACAACTTCGAAGGGGTTCTGGTCCAGGAGATGGCCCCTGGCGGTGAAGTGATAATCGGTGCCAATAAAGAGCCTGATTACGGCCACCTGATGATGTTCGGAGTAGGGGGTGTTTTTGCCGAGATTCTCAAAGATAATCAATTTGCCCTTGCGCCCCTGGGTATTCTGGAAAGCGAAGATTTGATCAGAAAGATTCGTTCGATCAAGCTTTTGGAAGGGGCAAGAGGACAGAAAGGGATGAGTATTCCCGGATTGGCCGACTATCTGGCGAGATTGAGCAGGCTTGTTTGCGATTTTCCCCGGATATCGGAAGTGGATTTTAATCCTGTAAAAGGCGAAGACGAAGAATTGCTCGTGGTTGACTGCAGGATAATTATTTAGAGATTTTAACGATTAATTACTTAACACAGGAGGATAAATTCAATGATAATCGATATTAATATGCACCATCTTCCCGAAGATCTGTTTGAAAATGAGGAAATTCTGGACGGTTTTTTGCGTTCGGCTCCCCGTGGATTCGGAGAAATCGTGCGTTTGGGTACTACAGAATCAGGTAAAAGGCAGTTAATTGTTGAAAAACCAAAAGGTTATCAGAATCTTAACAATGTCGAAGTCGACTATTCGCTGGAAGCAAAACTTAAGGCAATGGATGAAGCCGGAGTTGACATTGCTATAATGCGCGTGCCGGTTTATCAGGAGTGGTTGGATCTTGAAACCTGTAAGATTGTTAATGATAATGCTGCAGATTTGTGCAGACGTTCAGGCGGCCGTCTCTATGCAACCGCCTGCCTTCCACCCTGGGGTGGCAAAAAGAACCTTTACGAGCTGGAGCGATGCATAAAGGAGCTTGGAATGGTAGGAGTCCAGGTGGCCTGCCATTATGGTCAGCTCTACCTTGATGACGAGGCTTTTAAGCCGTATTTAAAGGCTTTAAATGAAATGGACGTGCCGGTCATTGTCCATCACACTCCATTGCCGGTTCACTGGCAATCCCTTTATGAGTATAAGAATTTGCGCCGTGAGCTGGGCCGTATAATAGATCAGGCCACTGCCTTGGGACGGGAATTGTTCAGCGGCATGTTTGACGAATTTCCGAACCTCAGATTCATCCACACCATGTTTGGCGGCAACTGGTTTGCTAACCAGGATTTGCTTATCCCTAAAAAAGGCAAAAAAAAGGAAGAGATCCTGCGCCTGGACATGAATGAGGGCGAGAGAATTACAAAATACCTAAAGAACAATGTTTTTTACGATATGACCCATCCGGCATCATGGGGAAAGGAACAGGTTGAGTGCGCTATTAAGGTCAGTGGTGCCGACCACCTCCTGTTTGGCACAACGTTCCCGGTATTCTACAACTGGATGTCGGAAGGTGTGAAATTTATAAAATCTTTGGATATAACAGAAGAAGAGCGCGAATTGATTAAGAGCAAGAATGCTATTCGCCTCTTTAATCTCCCTGTATCAGAGGATGCCAAATAATTAATTTTTACCGGTCGTTTGAAGAATTGTATTGAATCTGCTTTGCGGGTAGATGTCATGAGCGGTGAAAGGATAAGTATGCAACGGCCGGCATCTTAATACCATGGCTGATTATATATTCATATGGCGAGTAACTTACGAGGATCTTTAAATGTATAAAGTTTGCGTAGATACAGGCGGAACATTTACCGACTGCGTGGTCCTGGATGATCAGGGCCGCAAAGAAGAGTTTAAGTCGCCCAGTACACCTGAAGATTTTTCAATCGGAGTAGTCAATTCTATAAGTGATGCAGCTTCTGCATTTTCACTTACCGATGAACAGTTTCTTGATCAAACCGAATTGATCATACACGGCACCACTGCGGCAACCAATGCGGTGGTAACCAAAAATGTCGCAAAAACTGCGCTGATCGGAACCAAAGGGTTCAGGGATGTTATTGAAATCAGGCGATCGTCGAAAATTGAAACCCATTCAATGTACGAGGCCTTTATTCCACCTTACGAACCTCTTGTACCGCGTTATTTAAGATTCGGGGTTAATGAAAAAACCAAGTCCTCAGGAGAGATTACAAAAGGAATCAATGAAGACGAGATTCTTGAAATAATCGAGCAACTGAAAAAGGAGCAAATCGAAGCCGTTGCCGTATGTTTTATCAATTCTTTTGCCAATCCGGAAAATGAAAAAACAGTAGCAACAATTCTGGAAAAGCATCTTGATAATGTGTTTGTTTCCTGTTCAAGTGAAATACTGCCCAAAATAGGCGAATATGAACGGACATCCACATGCGTCATTAACGCCTCGCTGGGGCCTGTTATCAAAAAATATCTTACCCGGCTTGAAACAAAGCTGAAAAACCAGGGATTTCAGGGCCAGCTTTTGGTCATGCAGGCCAATCAGTATGCTCAGTCCGTATCCGCGGTTATACGAAAGCCCGCCTACCTTGTGGGCTCAGGGCCGGCGGCGGCGCCTGCCGGATCCGCTTATTTAGGAAAGTTTATCGGAGAGGAAAATATAGTTACCGCTGATATGGGGGGAACGACCCTGGATTCCGGAATGCTTTCCAGGGGCGGGGTGATCTTGAAATCCGGAATGTGGTTAAATGACGACAGGCTCGGAATCAAGGTGGTCGAGGTAAGCAGCATCGGTGCGGGAGGCGGGAGCATTGCATGGTTTGACTCTTTGGGACTGTTGCGGATAGGGCCAAAAAGTGCGGGGGCGGAACCGGGACCGGTTTGTTACGGCCGGGGAGGCACTGAGCCGACAGTAACCGATGCCGCGGTTATTCTGGGATATGTCCCTGATGATTATTTCTGGGGCGGCAAATATAAGTTGGATAAAGAAGGTGCAAGAAATTCGATAAAAAAAATTGCAGATAAGCTTGGTTTGGGTGTCGAGGAGACTGCACAGGCAATATTTACCACTGTAAGTTCAACCATGGCAGACGGAATTACCGAAATCACGACACGAAGAGGGCATGATGTAAGAGATTTCAGTTTGCTTGTCTGCGGCGGGGCCGGTGCCATGTGCGGTGCGTTTATGGGGGGATTGCTGAACACAAAGAATATAATCGTTCCGAAATTCGCTGCATCATTTTGCGCCTGGAGCATGTTTTGTATGGATGTAGGCCGGGACTATATCCGGACTTACTTCAGCAATCTTGATGAGGCTGACGAGGATGAGATAAACAGATTATACCAGGAAATGATTGATGAGGCCCTTGCTGAGTTTAGCGTCCTGAATGTGTCCAGGGAAAACCTGTCACTCGTAAAATCTGTTGATCTCAGGTATTCCGGGCAGTTCCACGAGATAGAATTAACCCTGCCCTCATCAGATATATCCAAACAGGACCTGATAAATCTGAAGGATGATTTTCACAGAAAACATAATGATCTTTTTACCTTTTCCCTGCCTAACGTGGATATCGAAACAAGGAATCTGAGATTGATCGCCACGGTAAAATCGGATGTAAGTGATCTTCCGGAAATTGAAAAGACTACCGGGAAAGCAGAAGCTTATGAAAAACGAAGAAGGCAGTGTTTCTTTGAAGGAAAATTTATGGACACGCCCATTTACGACGGACCCCTCCTAAAGGCGGGAACCTGTATTAAGGGACATGCAATTATTGAAGAGCCGACAACCACTGTCGTTATCCCGCCGGATTTTACCTGCAATGTCGATCAATACGGAAATTATATTCTTAACAAAGAGGTTCAATAATGAATAATAAGGTAGATCCGATTACTTTATCAACCATCTGGCATTTTATACAGAGGGTGTGCCGCGAGATGCGGGAAACCGCGGAAAGAACCGCAACCAATGTGCTGGTGGTTACACTCCACGATATGGCCTATGGGATTTGGGATTCAGAGGGCCGGGCTATCGCCATCCCGGAAGGCTTCCCGCCCAGGCTTATTTCAAGTGCTTTTCCCATAAGATTTGCAAAAAAGAAGTTTGAGGGCAAGATATATCCCGGCGACATTTTTCTGACCAATTCTCCCAGAGCAGGGGCCGTCCATCTGGCGGACTGGGTCTTTGTCCGTCCCATATTTTATAAAGACGAGCTGATGTTCTGGACATGTATGGGAACCCACGTTGCCGATTCAGGCGGCGCACATCCCGGAACCCATTTTCTGGCAGACGACAACGTCGCAGAAGGACTCAATATTCCGTTACTCAAAATTGTGGAAAAAGGGGAATGGAAAGAAGATCTCGCTGAGCTCATACTTGAAAATAATCGGCTGCCCAAAATGATGCGGCATGAAATGTCTTCTTTTATGGGCAGCACCGCGATTGCGGAAAAAAGAATGATTGAACTGCTCGAGCGCTACGGCAGGGAAAAAGTAAATGCCAGTATTGATGCAATGGTGGAGCGGACGGAATCCGCGGTCAGAGAAGAAATCGGGAAATGGGATGAAGGGACCTGGTATTCCGAGGTATATACTGATGACGACGGCAAGACAATGGGCGCGCCCGTTGCCGTCCGGTGCAGGCTCACTATTAAAAACGGAGAAGTTACCTTTGATTTCTCGGATACCGACCCGGAGACGAGCGGAAACGCAAACGCTCATTATCATCAAACCCTGAGCAACATTATGTGTACCACGTTTTTGTTTCTCGGCTCAGATCTTGCCGCATTTCATAATGAAGGAAGCATGCAGCCCATACATGTAATTACCAGGAAGGGTACGCTTGTTGATTGTAATCCTTATGCATTAACTGCAGGGTCGCCTGCAGTTGTCGGGTCTCTGACCATTGAAGCTTTGCTTTCGGTTCTTTCACAGGCGCTTTCTCATCGTGCCATAGCGCCGTATGCGAGACTGGCAGCCCCGATCCTGGTCGGCAGGGATGAAAAGAGTCCGGACGGTGTGTATGTTTTCAGTTCTTTTAGTTCGGTTGCCGGAGCAGGAGCTGTTCACGGATATGACGGATACCAGTGCGCCTGTGATATGGGCACGCTCGGCGTGGTCGGCAAGTCGGATTCCGAAGACGAGATGGCAAGATTTCCCTGGGATATACTGAGGTGTGAATTTCAGACCGATTCCCACGGTGCCGGACAGTGGCGCAGCAGCCCCGGAATTATTTGGGAAGCAGTCAATGAAGGCGGAGACGCCACCAATATGGGAGGTCCCATGAGCGGTTTTACGACTCAGGCCCCCGGGCACCAGGGAGGGGCGCCAACCCAGTTTAACAAGGTTTATAAAATTTCCGAAGGGGAAAAGACTCGGGTTGAAAATCCACGCCTTCCCATACATTTTAAAACCGGCGATCATTTTATTATATCATCCGGCGGCGGTGCTGCAGTGGGCAGGCCCGAGCAAAGAGATCCCGAAGCCGTTTTAAGGGATGTAAAAAACGATTTGGTGTCTGTTCAAATGGCAAAAAATGTCTATAAAGTTGTTATTGACCCGGATAACCTGGAAATAAACCAAAAGGAAACTGAATTTTTAAGAAAGAGAGGCAATCTTAGTTAGAAGTACGGAATAATAGCCAATGCAGAGTTGTTTTTAGCAAATATGACCGGGGCGCAACTTTAAGCCGGGTTATAAAAAAATATATGAGTATAATTTAAGAATAAACGTTAACTAACCGCAAAGAAACAAACAAAAAATGGAGGGGGAAAAATGAAAAAAAATATTATTTCAATCGTTTTGGTAGCAGTTTTTAGCATTTCTTTTATCACGGCTGCACTAATTACTCCGGCTGCGGCTGCCGAGAAACCAATTACCATTGAGTATGTCTCCTTCGTCGGTCAAAATCATCTTATGATAAATATTTCCCGGGCAACATTTGACGAAATTGAAAAGAGATCAGACGGCAGGCTCAAGTTTGTCTACAAGGGAGGTCCGGAGGCTATAGCGATCTTCGATCAGGCAATGGCGGTATACAGAGGCGCCACCGACATGGTGCTGACCACGCCGAGTTTTATGGGAAAGCTTGTAAAAGGTCTGGATGCGTTGTCGCTCAGCATGATCTCCCCGGCCAAATACAGGGAGGCTGGTTTGTACGATTATATAAACAGTCTTGTGAATAAGAAGGCAAATATGCAATATCTGCGGACCTTTCCCCGCGCACCCGGAACAGCTTTTGTCTTTTTAAGCAAAAAGGAGGTCGAGAGCCCGGATGATTTTAAAGGGATGACCATTCGCGGCGGCGACGAGATGGATATTGTAGCCCCCAAATTCGGCATGAAGACGGCTGCTACTCAATATCACGAGGAGTACTCGGCTCTTGAAAGAGGGATCCTTGACATGGGCCGCATGACCATTGAGTCTATGGTTGGATTCAAGCTTTGGGAGGTTGGAAATTATCTGATTCAACCGAGTTTTTGCACTGTCCCGGGATCCTGGTTTATGAATCTGGACAAATGGAATTCCATCCCGGATGATCTTCAGGCCCTGATTGTCGACACGCTGTATGAGCGTGCGCCGCAGGATCAGAAAAAAGCCGATGAAACAATCGCTTCAATGGAACAGAAGATGTATGAACATGGCGTGAAAAAAGTGGAATTCACCGGGAAAGAAAGAGAAGAGTTTCTGTCAAAAATATATGACGGATATTATGAATATTATATGGATGACTCCCCTGAAGTCACCGAAAAAATTTATGAGATGACCCGTAAGCGTTAATTAAAAAAAAATTAAATAAAGCCGGAAAAATCACAAACGCTGCTTCGCTTATCTGGAGCGAAGCAGCATTTGATTCAAGAAAAACACAACCCCCAAAAGAGAGCGTGATGAATAAAAATGCAGTCCAACACGAACAAGAGGCTGGCAAGCCGTCTTCTACTGTAGGATACAGCCTAAACATTTTAAATCGTGTATTTGATTTCATTCTCGATGCCGGAAAAACAATAGGAATGTGGCTTATTTTTATTGTGTGTTTTGCTATTTGTTTTCACGTAGTTATGAGGTATATATTTAATTCCCCCATAAACTGGACAGTCGATATGGCCATGCTTGCAATGTTTTATCTCACCTATTTGGGCACTGCATGGCTGCTTCGGGAAGACGGCCACGTGTCCCTGGATTTTCTCTATCATGCAATGGGTCCTCAAAGGTTTGGGAAATTAAACAGGGTGCTTAATTTTATATGTGCTGTCGCATGTTTCATTGTAATATATTTCAGCACAATGGAAACAATTCTGGCGATTCGACTGGATCTGGCCGTGAATATCCCCCTGGAGCCTCCAAAGTGGGCGACTTTTGCAGTGATTCCTATTGGATTTTTTTTGCTCGCAATAGAGTTTCTGAGGAAAACGTTTAAGGGCATAACGACAAAAGAAGAATAGAAGACTTGAAACCACTCTCGACTAGTAAGGAATAGGGCAGCATTATGGAATGGTATATACTGTTGGGTCTTTTTTTCGGCGGTTTAATGTTTCTGATGTTTCTGGGCATTCCCGTGGCCTTTGCCTTTTTGCTTGCCGTTATGGCCATGGGGACGCTGGTTTGGGGGTTTGAAACCGGAATGGCCCAAATTGTGCAGAGCTTGTCGGGTTCTTTGATTAATTTCAGCTTGTTGCCTATTCCTTTGTTTGTATTGATGGGTGAAATAGTCTTTCGTTCAGGAATATCCCCGCAATTAATTGACGCTGTTGATAAAATTATCGGTAAACTTCCCGGGCGCTTATCGCTTATGGCCGTTACCTCGGGAGTGTTATTTTCCACTTTGACCGGTACAAGCATTGCCAGCACCGCGATGTTGGGCGGAACCCTTGTTCCCGAAATGGAGAGCAGGGGATACAGTAAAACAATGTGTATGGGCCCTATTCTGGGCAGCGGTGGATTGGCGTTAATGATTCCGCCCAGCGCGCTTGCGGTTATGCTGGGCGCGATTGCGGAAGTTTCAATAGGAAAAATCCTTGTTGCAATCATTGTTCCGGGCATACTTATGGCTCTCGCTTATACCGCGTATATAGTCAGTGTTTCTGTTTTAAGGCCCGATCTGGCACCGCCGTATGCGGTAACAAAAACCCCGATTAAAGAAAAGCTGGCCGCTTTTGCGCGATATATTCTTCCTGTTGGGTTTATTATTTTTATGGTGGTCGGCGTGATATATATTGGCGTTGCAACCCCTACGGAAGCATCCGCAACAGGCGCGTTGGGTTGCTTTCTATATTCATTGTTTCTTAGACGCTTAAACATGGATGTCGTAAAAAATGCGCTCCAGGGAACCGTCAAAATTACGATCATGATTTTTATGATTGTCGCAACAGCGGGTTTTTTTTCCGAGATATTGGCGTATAGCGGAGCAACGAACGGCCTGACGAATCTGGTTCTCGATATTCAGGCCCATCCGATCATTATACTTATCGCCATGCTGTTATTGGTTTTTCTTCTCGGCATGTTTATGAATGCGCAGGCGGTCATAATGATATTGATCCCCGTTTATATGCCGGTGATCTCCGTTTTAAATTTCGATCCTGTCTGGTTTTCTGTATTGTTTTTATTAATGATTGAGGTGGGCACAACTTCGCCGCCATTCGGCCTGGCGCTTTTTGTCATGAAAGGCGTTGCACCCCCGGATACCCAAATGAAGGATGTCATGTGGGCTGCAGTGCCATATATAATTCTTGATATCATTGTATTGGCAGTATTAATAGCCTTTCCCTCTCTTGTGATATTCTTGGTGGGAGGCGTTTGATAAAATTTAACGTTCAAAGCAAGAACTGGTGTCGTAACTATAGCTAATTTTACATCGGTTTCTGAAAAAATTTAAAGTTATGAAAAGGAGGCAGAAAAATGGCGATGAATAAGTATGTTCATATGCCCACGCTTGAAGAGTACAGTGAAAGATTCAGGGATTTTTTCCAGTTTAAAAGGGAAAACGGAATCCTTGAAGTCAAAATGCATACAAACGGTGGTCCTGTTTACTGGAGCTACCAGATGCATCACGCGCTTTCTGAACTGTGGACAACAGTAGGCCACGACACCAACAATGAAGTTCTTATATTTACCAGCACGGATCCGTACTGGATTTATCATGCCGATTCAGATTCCTTCAGGGAAGTTGAAGAATCCCCGGATAATGATCAGCGTTTTAACGTCCAGATCTATGATACCCTTAAAGTAGTGGAAAACTTTGTAAATGATATTGAAATACCCACTATTACAGCAATTAACGGCAAGGGAATTCACTGGGAAATGGCAATGATGAGTGACATAACCCTTTGCACTCCTGATTTTGTACTTCAGGATGACCATTTTTCAATGGCCAATGGGCATATACCCGGAGACGGTATGACAATGTGCTTACAGGAGGTGCTCGGACTCAAGCGCGGAAACTACATGTCACTTATGAATAAAGGTCTGGATGCACAGAAATGCCTCGAACTGGGCGCTGTCAACGAGGTTATCGAGAGAGAAAATTTACTTGACAGGGCATGGGAGATAGCACGCTATATCATGACAAGGTCACGGTCCTGCCGGCGTATGACTCATCATATCTGTGTAAAGCGATGGAGAGAGTTTGTTGAGAGATATCTGCGTACTATGGTTATTTCAGAGATGTATTCCTTTAATCTGAGCGCATCCTCCCATAAATTTGATGAAATCGAATATAGTGATGACAAAAAGATTTAGTTGTTTTGTTACGGGTCTTTTTTAATCACAGAATAGCGAATTGAAAAAAAGTTAAGAGTAAGAAATGGATAAGGAGAAGGCAGGTATGAAAGCTGATTTACCTAAAATAACAGATTTATTTGATTTAACAGGAAAATCCGCCCTTGTAGTCGGTGCCACTGGATCTTTGGGTGCTGCTGCCACAAAAGCGCTTGCAGGAGCCGGCGCCAATGTAACCCTGACAGGCGGAAATAAGGAAAAACTCGACGAGTTGGTAGATGCTGTGAATGAAGCCGGCGGCAAGGCGCAGGGTATTAACTTACGCCCCGACAGCGAAGAAAATGTCGATACCATGGTAAACACGGTCCGGGAAAATCATGGCAGATTGGACATTCTCATGGTGGCATCCGGTTTCAACAAGCCTGCCAGCTCTCAAGAGACCTCTTTGGCCGATTTTGATTCGGTCCAGGATGCCAATGTCCGCCAAACATTTTTGATAGGCCGAGCCGCCGGAAGAGTTATGCAGGAGCAGGGCGGAGGCGGAAAAATTATCCTCACCTCATCGGTACGGGGCAAGGTGGCTGCGAATAACGGCATCGCGTATTGTACATCAAAAGCTGCCACAGATATGCTGACAAAGTGTTTTTCTGCTGAGTTTGCCTCCCATGGTATTACAGTCAATGCCATTGCACCCTCCCTTTTTCGATCCCCCTTTACATCATGGCTGTTTGAAGATGAAGGAAAGGGTGCAGAAATAAGAAAAGGTATTCTGCAGCGAATGCCTATCGGCAGGCTTGGCGAACCTGAGGATTTCATGGGGTCCTTGATATTCTTATGTTCTCCTGCATCTGATTTTTTAACAGGCCATATCATGTATGTGGACGGCGGATTTGTTACAGTATAATCAGCTCTGGAAAACGGCGATTTTGAATATTAGATTCAGGCTGACAGAGTGATGAAACAGTAAAAATAACGAACTTCAAGGATACAGAAAAGCTGCTGTTATGGAAATATTAGATCACGGTATTGGGTAGATGTTCATCGATACGGATCCGGCTGCTTCCAGGTCGTTTTTTCTGAATAAACAAAGGAAAATGACCGACAAGGTCATGGAATTATCGGTAAAGAAATATAAATTTGAAATATCTTATGCTCAACTGGAGGCTTGTATAATATGAGCTATCAATCGGGAATGCCGAAGGCGGCAGTAATTTCCATAAGTGATATGCTGGATAACTGTGCCGGAATCGAACCTGGTCAGGAAGTTCTTTTGCTGGCACAAATCGATGGGTTGTACAGCGGCGACAACATGGTTGATGAACAAGCCATTTCCTGGATTCAGTCCGCCGTCCAGTCAAGAGGCGCAAATGCCTCTGTTCTTTGGATCGACGAGCCGGATGTGCCTCATGCCTGGAGGTTCCCCCCTGTGGTCAAGGCGGCTATGGCCGGCTGCGACGTGCTGATAAATCATTCCTTCAATCTGGTTATGGAAGAGATCGCGGAATTCAGGAACTATACCGAGCAGGAAATAAAGGTAAAAATGGTGCGTAACATGGCCACCACCTCGGCCCTGTTATGTACCGAATGGGCGCAGACCCCGCATGAGCTTGTCAGTGAAATTCGTCACCAGAGTTCTAAACCTTTTACAGGCGGATCGCGCTGGAAAATGGTCGACGATAACGGAACCTATTTGGAAGGTGTTATCGTTGATCCGCTTAACAAACCGGGAATTCCCGGCATGCCTTATTCTTCGCGTCGGGATGAGGCAGGATATTACCGGCCCTGGCCGGAATGGGTCCATCCGCCGATCAACGTAAGTGAAACTTCCGGGGAGCTCGTTTTTGACTGCATGCTAAGCTGGTGGTCGCGTTATATAGGAGTATCCCCTTATTTTGATGAACCTGTAAGAATGAGTATCAAAGACTGCCGCATTACCGATATCAGAGGCGGCCGGGAGGCCGAAGCCCTGCGCAGTTTTCTCGAATACATGAAACCAAAAGTGGGCGACGGCGTTTATAATTTCGACACTTTTCATTTCGGCGTTCATCCACAGGCCTCTGTTTGGGAACACCAGTGTCCGAATATCCTACATCGGCGCTTGGTCGAGCATGCCCATAGCTCGAACATACATGTCCATATAGGATCGGCACCTTCTAATCAGAATTATCCTTACTGGATGCACATAACCGGGGATATCCGTAATGCGACATTGCAGGTGGGGGATACCCTAGTGTATGATAAGGGGTATCTTGCGGCTTTGGACGATCCTGCGGTTGTCGGGGTGGCAGATAAATATCCCGGCCGCCCCGGGCTGCCCGGCAAATTGCAGGGATAAAGCAGTTGGGATTTTAAAAGGCTTGGGTATTGCTATTGTCAGCGGGATTATTATTGA
>JAIPDT010000075.1 GCA_021737545.1 Desulfobacteraceae bacterium | reverse complement strand
TTTTCATTTTATTTGATTGTTTAATTCAACCCGGAGAAATGATTTATGAAAAAATACAAACGGCTGTCCAATGTGGCCGGATTTGACGATGCTCCGTTTGACAGGGCTCATCGCGGCAATGTAAGCGTTGTTGGCACGGTATATGCAGAATTGCGTTTCGACGGGGTGCTAATCGGGGAAATTGAAAAAGACGGCTTTGATGCGGCGCAAAAGATTGCAGACCTGATAGCAGGGTCGAGGTTCGCCGAACATATCCAGCTTGTTCTGTTCCAGGGAATTGCATTCGGCGGGTTTAATGTGGTGGACGTTTTTGCCCTCCATAGGCGGCTTTCCGTACCCGTGCTGGTCGTATCCCGCAAACAGCCAGACATGGATTCAATAAAAAACGCCTTGCTCCGCCAAATCGATCAGGGAGAAAAAAAGTGGCGCATAATCGAGGAGCTCGGCGCAATGGAACCGGTTGAAAACGTTTATATTCAACGGGTTGGACTTACCCTTGACCAGGCGGTCGCAGTTATAGAACGCTTATCCATACACGGCAACATCCCTGAGCCACTGCGAACGGCGCATATGATTGCCACAGCCCTTGAATGCGGCCAGAGCCGGGGCAACCCGTAAGCTTACGAACGATAATCAGATGCTGAAATATCGTAGCGGCGCATGATCTGCTGCAGGGCCTGGCGCTCCAGGCCGCATTTTTTCGCCGCCCTGGTAACATTGCCGCCGGTTTTCTTTAACAGATCACCGATATAACCGGCATTAAAGGAGCGCAGGACCGCTTCCTTGGCCTCCCGGTAGGGCAGGCCCTCAACATCGATAAACTCGGTGGGGCAGGAAGCACCCTGTCCCCTGGGAAGCGACTCCAGATCCTCCGGACCAATGGTATCCTGCGCTGAAAACAGGATCGCCTGGATAACGAGATTTTCCAGTTCGCGCACGTTTCCCTCCCACTTCCTGGACTGAAGCCGTGCCATCAGGTCTGCCGACATTTTCTTTTCCGGCTTTTTCAACCTCTTGCGATGTTTTTGCAGGAGGTTTTCTGCAATAAGCGGAATATCCGATATTCTTTCCCGAAGCGGAGACAGGTGGACCGGAAGGACATTGAGTCTGTAGTACAGATCTTCGCGAAACATGCCATCCCGGATCCTGGCTTTAAGATCCTGGTTTGTGGATGCGATAATTCGGACATCCACTTTGACGGAGCGGTTGTCGCCCAAGGGCCTGATCTCGCGTTCCTGCAGCACCCGCAGCAGCTTGGTCTGGATAGCCGGGCTCACATCCCCTATTTCATCAAGAAAAATAGTCCCGCCATCGGCTTCCTGGAACAAGCCGGTCTTGTTCTGGGTAGCATGGGTAAAAGCTCCTTTTTTATGTCCAAACAGTTCGCTTTCCAGGATCTGCTCTGGCACGGTCGGGCAGTTTACCGCCACGAAAGGCCCCTTGCTGCGGCTGCTTAACTCGTGGACAGCCTTTGCCGCAAGATCCTTTCCCGTACCCGACTCGCCGGTAATCAACACGGTCATCTCTGTGGGGGCAACCATGCGGATAGTCTCAAACACCTGCTGCATGACCGGAGACTGCCCCGCCATGCCGCAAAACAGGTTCAGGTTTTCATCGTCCTGCTTGAGCCGGCGGTTTTCTGAAATAAGGCGGCTGCGCTCCAGGGCTTTTTCCAGCCTTATGACCAGGGCGTCGTGATCAAAAGGCTTGGTTATAAAATCATAGGCCCCATGCTTCATGGCAGCCACTGCAGTATCAATGCTGCCGTAGGCGGTCATCATCACCACTGTCAGATCCGGCCACTTGCGCTTGATCAGCTCCAACAGTTCAAGCCCGTCCATTTCCGGCATCTTGATATCAACCACCGCCAGGTCGAAGTGTCTGCTGTCAACCATTTGCAGGGCTTCTTTGCCCGAGGCCGCGGTTTCCACCCGGCATTTTAAATCCGGAGCCAGGCTGCGGGCCAGAAGCTGCAGCATGTCCGGCTCGTCATCTACAACCAGGATATTTGATTCATCCATGATACGCACCTTTGGCTATGGCTTTGCCGGCCACGGGCAATATAACCCTGAAAACCGCTCCCTGTCCGGGCCGGCTCTCAACAACGATCTCTCCTCCATGGCTTTTGACAATACCGTAACTTACCGCCAGTCCCAGCCCTGTTCCCTCGCCGGTAGGCTTTGTCGTAAAAAAAGGATCAAAAATGCGTGACAGGTGCCTTTTTTCAATACCGTAGCCGTCGTCGGCCACCCCCACAACCAATTGCCGCTGCCGGGGATCATATTGAGTTGAAATGGTTATAGTGCCGCTCTGGGAAACCGCATGGCCGGCATTCATAACCAGGTTTACCAGCACCTGCTTGATTTTTTTCTCATCCATCCGCACCGCGGGAAGATCCTGACCGAAATTCTTTTCTATCCTGACGTTTTCCATCTTGGAACGATGGCGTATAAATACCAGCGCATCTTCTATTACCTCGTGGATATTAATATCTGCCATTTCCGGCTGAGATCGCCTGGCAAAATTAAGCAGATCCTCCACTATAGCCTTGCAGCTCTTGGCATGTTTCAAAATAATCTGCAGGTCTTCCCGTCGCTGGCCTCCCTCAGGCTCGCCCCGCAAAAGCAGCTGGGTATATCCCTGGATTATGCCCAGGGGATTATTGATCTCATGGGCAATGCCAGAGGAGAGCTGGCCTATGGATGCCAGCCTGTCGGCATGGGCCATCTGCTTTTCATGTTCGACTAACGCATCGGTTCTTTCCCTGACCCTTTTTTCAAGGCTCTGGTTTAAGGCCAGAAGCTCGTTATGGGCGCTTTGCAGGGCCTGCTTGTCCTTGTTTATCTGTTGGTATACGTGCCGCACCCGGTTGAAAAACAGAGTGACCGCAGCAACTATGATCAACAGGAAGGTGTTAATACCCCCGGCCACCGGTCCCATAGCACCCCACACAGGCTCAAGCCCGGCCATGGTCATGAATTGCTTTAAAATATGCCCCCCGGATCTGGATACTGCGAAACCCGCAAGACAGAAACACAGCCAAAGCAGATAGGTCCAAACCAGGTTCTTCGGGTCTTTTCTGCGCAGTCTGAGCGCCTGCTGTACGCATAAAAGTGAAAACAGGATCATAAGCGCAGATCCGGCCATATCCACCAACCGAATCGGAATTGCGGAGACAATCATGGCCCGCCTCCTTGTGCGGGCTGATTGTCTTCATTCTCCGGCTGGCAACTAAGGCGCCGCAGCCCGAGAAAAAGAAAAACCATGCCAGGCACGCAGAGCAGATGGTCCAGTTTGATAATGTAATAAAACCATTTCAGCCACTGCCATCCAGTCGGGGCATCTATTTGAACCCTCCATGGATCTATGCGGATGACATGTATCCATTGCATATACTCGTCTAACAAGTGCACGCAAAAGGCGTCCAGGGACCAGAGCAGAAAAAATACGCACGCATACTGGAGATAACGCCAGCCGGACTCCCGCACCAGGGACCTGGAGCGAAGCCAGTAAATCAATATTCCCATAGCGAATATAAAAAACAGGTGGGAGAATTGATGGACATACAGTCCTTCCGGCGCCCCGTGCCCCTGGGTGGAATAGGCGGGTGCGGCTGATAATAGAATCAAAGCCGTGGCTGCAGTTACAGATAATATGTACTGAATCGGTTTCATCATTTTTTTATTTTGCAATTCATATGCCACCTACCGGCCATGGACCCCGATTTTCGGGGCTTTTGGCCGAATTCTCACCCCTGCCGCCAGGACCGGCACAAGGCGACGCCCCCATATCCGGCGATATATTCCGCAACAAATTAATAAATATGCAAAAATTTTCTTGCGCCTTTGCCGAGTTTTTGATAAATTAAAAAGAAGACCAATTGCATAGATTTACTTGCAGTGCAATAGAAAAAATGCATCGTTCCTCTAACTGACCCTCAAAATTAATGCAGCCACCCGGGGCCCGCTTGATGAATTTTCCAAATATTCAAAAGCTTAAACCCACAGCCAGCCGATTCCTTGCCGATCATTTTTCACCGGTTGTATGGTATAATTATTGCTTGCACAGCAAAGAGTTCAAATTGCCGGTTTGCCGTTACTTCTACATTGCCTGCAGAAACGAGATAAACCGGTAAGCTTAAACAATAATTTATTAGTTGCGTTCAGTGTTCCAATTAACCTTATTAATATCAGGAGGTGGACATGTCACGATCCAGAGCCAACGTCCCGTTTCTATGGCTTTTTGCTTTGATCGCGCTGCTGATATGCGCCCTGGCCGCGCCGGCAGCCGCACAGCAGATCCAGGCTGAAATCGGCCAACAGGAATACCTTGCAGGAGACGAGGTTACGATTTCCGGAAAAATTGAGCCGGGAGAAAATCTCTATGTCGCCATTGCATCCCAAAGGAAATTTGCGCCCCGGGATACAAAAGGCGTTAACGAAACCAAGAATTTTAAAGACATTGTTGCGGCACACCCGTTTAATATGGAGACCTCAATTCCGGTTCTTTACTACATGCTCACAAACAAGCCTGACGAATTCGGCAGCGTGGTAAAGAAACGCTTCGGCGGGCCTTCTTTTGCCAAGGGGCTTTACAGCACCACAATGTTCGAGCTTGCAAACTGGGACAAGCTTTCCCCCGAAATTAAGAACGCGCTCGGCCCCCTGGACGCGCCGGAAAAATGGGATTTTTTCAATTACACCCATGAAACCTCCTATGGTATCAACACCATCACAAAGGAGCGCACCCAGGTGGGCAAAGTTACAATCTTTGCCAGAAGCGTGTTAACCGATTATCAGAAAAGCGGAAATTACTGGGATGAAGGGACAACAATAGATCTTAACAAGGAAACCGGTGAATTCACCGCCTCGTTTGATTCCTTCCGCCATACCCCGCCGAATACCGGATTCGACGTGTATGTCAACGGTGAAAAAATCGGCGCTTACACCCTGGCAGGAAACGGTTTCTGGCTCTCGCTGGGCGGCCGCTACATGAACCCGATCTGGATCGTAATCGGCGCAATCCTTGTCGGCGCCTTCTTCTCCCTGATCGGAGCCGCCGGCGGAATGCTCATGGCTGCCTACCAGGTCATGGTGGTAAACACCATGGGCCCCATAGGAATCAATGCAGCTAACGTGCTGCGGCCCTCAAACGTGGCCCTGACCCTGTTCTCCCCGCTCGGCTCTTTTTACAGGTATGCAGTCAAGGAGCACCGGGTTGCCTGGCCTGTAGGTCTGTCGTTCGGCGTCGGCATCCTGATCGGCTCGATCTGGCTCGGCAAATATGTAACAGAGGTTCTGCCTCTTGCCACATACAAGGAATGGCTGGCGGTCCTGGTCGTGCTCATGGGCATCCGCACCGTGTATGAACTTACTCCCAGGGTTATGGAAAAGAGGAAAAACATCAAGGCCATGACCCAGAAGTTTAACGAGGAAGTCAAAAAAGCCAAAGAAGAAGGCCGGGCGGCCCAGATGGGACGCATCGAGCCGATGTCCACGGGCGCCAGCAAACTGACCAACTATCAGTTCAAGTTCTGGGGTGAAAAATTTAAAATCAATCCCCTGCTCTTTGGCGTCATAGGCCTCGGCATAGGTATTGTGGCACGGTGTTTCGGCATCGGCGGCGGATTTTTGCTGACTCCTATCATGACCATGATCGGCGCGCTTCCAATGTACGTGGCAGTGCCTGTGTCACTGGTGGGAACATGCTTTTCCAGTATCGGTTCTTTTATCGGATACCTGATAAACGGCTATCTGCCCGACCTCTGGATTGCGATCTCCATCATTATAGGCGGTTTTGTGGGCGGATACATAGGCAGCCGTCTGCAGAGGCTTTTCTCCGAAGTGCAGTTGAAGGTTATCCTGGCCGTGGTTCTGTTCTTCCTGTTCTTCCGCTTCTTCAAGATCGAGGTATGGATATAACAGAATAGAGGCATAACAACGGCGGCAAAGCATAGAAAATGATGGATACACTCTGGATGATAATACTAAACGCCCTGAAATACGTGCAGGGGGCTCTCGACACCCTTTTTTCTCCCCTGCACGTATTGGGGCCGGCAGCGACCATCATGATCATCGCTTTTCTTATAGCCTCGGCAGTCAAGCTTTTTACAAAGAGCTTTAAAACCAAACGCTACAAGGAATTGGAAAAAGAATTTTACTATTGGTACGATATCAAGCAGCAGGCGCTTGAGGTGCAGGATACCGACCCTGAAAAGGCAAAAGAACTGGGACGAAACATTGACAAGGCAAAGCTTAACAAGGTCTATTACGACTATTTTTTCGAGGGCCTGCTAAACAACCTGCTGACAATGTATATCCCGATTTTCATGATGCTCGGCTACGTCAACTACACGTACCGGCCGCAGGCCCTGGAAGCCATGTTCGGAAAATCATACCTTTTTCTGCTGCCCTGGTTTAACGGAAAGCAGTATGAAATAGGCGCGGCTTTCTGGTATGTATTCTGTATTCTCCTTTTCTATGTTCTTAGTTTTATTGCCAAAATCCTGTTTAAAAACATCAGAAGGAAAAACAGGATAAATTCAATGCCTGCATAAAAGAGTTTTCAAAATGTTTTCAAGCCGAATGCTTTCGGAATGGCTGGATGCAATATTTCCGGATTGGTACGGCCTGGCGGCCGCCATGCTGCTGGGCGCTTTCGGCGTAATGGCGCTGGGTCTTTTAATTCTGGGGGTCGCGCCCCATGTAATGTTTATGTGGATGCCGGTCATCGCGCTTTTCTGCGGGGCCAGCTCCGGATACAAATTCCGGGAAAAACGAGACCTGGCAGAAAGAGTTTCGGGGACAGATTTAAAATCTGTCCCCGAAAGAGCGGGATATAGCTTAAAGTCTGCTTCTTATTTAAAAAAGATCCTGCTGCCGGTCTCAGGACTCGGACCGGGTGCCGCGGCTACTGCACTACAGGGCCTTGTGGACCGCCGCATCTTTCATACCGAAATTACTCTACAGCTTGCAGCATTAATACTTGCGTGCGCGGTTCTCGGCGCCTTTGCCGGCGGACTGCTGCGCAGCCGTTATGAAAAAACAGAACAATAAAAAACTGATTTTTTTACGAAAACTTCAAGATCAGGAGTTCTTTGAACAATGAGCCAATATTACCTGTTCCAGGATCAGAAAAAATGCATAGGCTGCATGGCATGCGTGGTAGCCTGCAAGACCCGGCAGAACCTGCCGAGAGGGCCTTTTCCAAGCCTTCTGGTAACGATCGGTCCCAGGTGGATCGGGCATCTGCCTCGCACCGCCTATACCTTCATGCCCTGCTTTCATTGTGAAAATCCATGGTGTGTGGCGGCCTGTCCGACCGGAGCCATGTTTCAGCGCGCCGGGGACGGAATCGTGACAGTTGACCCCGACCTGTGCGTGGGATGCAAAACCTGCATTTCCGCATGTCCCTGGGGAGCGCCTCAATGGAATCCCAATACCGGCAAGGCGGTCAAGTGCGATTACTGCCACGACCGTGTCGAGGCCGGACTGGCACCTGCCTGTGTAACGGTCTGCCCCACACAGTGCCTGTATTTCGGCACTCCGGAGGAAATTCCGGAAATCCGGCGCGAGCGCTACGCCAGAGCGCGGGCCCATGATCTATAAAGAGTCGGCAAAAAAGGCGGTATAAGATGAGTCCGCATACCTGCAGCGTTAAATCCCTGCACGAAGAGCTAAGGGAAAATCTGACCAGCGGAAATCCGGCACATCCATGGTGCCGCCAGAAAGTATCTGAGATATTTGACCTGGTCCACGATGTCTCCCAGGGACAAGCCGGAGAAAAACATCTGGACAGCATCCTATATCTGGCCGAACAGCTATCTGAGCAGGGGCCGGATTCGGCCTGCCGGGAACTGGGACAATACGTCACCGTATTTGTCAACCAGAACCACGAAGAATTTCTAAGCCATATCCGGACTCACACCTGCCCGACCGGCCACTGTCCCATGCTTACACCGGCACCATGCCAGATGGCCTGCCCGGCGGGAATCGATGTGCCGTCTTATGTAACACTTGCCGGACAGGGAAAATACGCGGAGGCAATCTCGGTCATACGCAGTGATAATCCTTTCCCCTGGGTGTGCGGCCTTGTCTGTACTCATCCGTGTGAATTCATGTGCGTAAGGGGCAGAATGGACACGCCCATCTCCATTATGGATTTAAAAGGCTTTGCCGCTGAAAAATCCATGTCTTCCCGACAGTACTTAAATCCGGAACCTATGCCTGATAACGGCCGCAGGGTCTGCGTCGTCGGGGCCGGGCCGGGAGGGCTTACGGCCGCCTATTACCTCGCATTGGAGGGTTACAGGGTCACAATAATCGAGGCTCTGCCGGTTCCCGGCGGTATGATGATGGTCGGCATCCCCCGGTTCAGGCTGCCCAGGGAAGTCATTGACCGGGAAATTTCAATGATTGAGTCGCTCGGCGTGGAGCTGCGACTCAATACAAGGTTTGGAACGGATGTCACCCTGGAATCGCTCAAATCAGAGGGATTTGAGGCTTTTCTCCTGGCCGTGGGCACCCATGGCACCTATAAATTGATGGTCCCCGGCGAAGACGATTTTCAGGGCGTGCTGCCTGCGGTTCCTTTTCTGCGGCGCGTAAGCCTTGGGGATCACAGGATGCCCGGCAGGCGCGTGGCTGTCGTGGGAGGCGGCAACGTTGCAATGGACGCTGCCCGGACTTCAATCAGACTCGGCTGCGAGGAGGTCCATGTTCTTTACCGGAGGACCCACGACCAGATGCCTGCGCATCACGAAGAGGTTGTGGAGGCCGAGGAAGAAGGTGTGCAGTTCTCCTACCTGACCCTTCCCAGGGAAATAACCGGTGAAAACGGAAAGGTAACCGGGATCACGTGCGTGCGAACCAGGCTCAGCAAACCGGATGAAAACGGAAAGCAGCGGCCGGTGCCGGTGGAGGGCAGCGAACATGTCGTAGCCGTCGATGTTGTCATCCCTGCAATCGGCCAGGAAGTGATAAGCCGGGGCCTGGAATCATTTGACCAGGTCAACTGGACACGCAGAAACACCATCCGGGTAAATACAGTGACCATGCAGACCCATCAGGAAGCCGTTTTTGCGGTCGGCGATGCGGTCACCGGTCCTGCAACCGTGGTGGAGGCCATTTCCGGAGGCAAAAAGGCTGCCAATGCCATACACCGTTATTTTGAAGGCATTGCCCAGCCCGCACTGCCGTCGGTGCCTGTAAGGCGGAGGCGCCTGGAGCATTTCGAGGTTCCGGCCGCGCTTAAAACAGATCTGCAGAGGCCGCAAATGTCCCTTCTTAATAATGAACGCAGACGTGTCACTTTTCAGCAGGTACGCCTGGGCCTTGATGACAACCAGGCGCACAACGAGTCAAAGCGCTGCCTGCGCTGCGACATATGCATCAGGTGCGGAAAATGCGTTGAAATCTGCCGGGACAAAATGGGCATAGAGGCGCTCTGCCTTGGTTATATTGATTTTGACAACCCCGGCCCGACTGATCTGCGCATAACAGCCGAACGCTGTATAGCCTGCGGCGCATGCGCAACCAATTGTCCGACAGGAGCAATGCAGATGGAGGACCATGGCGGCTACCGCGTTCTTTCACTTTGCGGCACGGTATTAAACCGGCTGCAGCTCGAATACTGCGAAATCTGCGGGGCCGTGCTCGGGCCGGCCCGTTACCATGATTATATTATGCAACGGGTCAAAGACATCAGCCCGGAAATGGGCAACCGCCGCGTATGCCTTGAATGCGCCAGAAAGCAGAGCGGCGGATATCACGCGGAAATCAGTCCGCCCCGACAATAAAAGGAGGACAAGGATGGCATTTCGCCAGGGGCAAAAGGTGGAGATTTACAGGCGTTCCGATGATGAGAGCTGGGAAGACTACATGGACGAATTCATAGGCATGCACGGAATCATCACAGACCCGGATACCAGCAAAAACGATCCGGACGCGTTAATCGAGGTAAGCCTGGATGAAAAAGGCACCCACCGGCTGCCCCAGGACTGCCTGCGTGCCATTGAAGAATAGGAGTGCCGGAGAGAAAAATCATGCCGGAAATTATCATAAATGATCAGCGGATACAGGCGGAAGAACACAAGCCGCTGATCGAAACCCTCAGAAAACAAGGCATCGAGGTTCCGGCCTTATGCTACCACCCTGCTCTTTCGCCTGCCGGTGAATGCAGGCTTTGTGCGGTACAGGCGGTTTATCCTGACAAGCCGGCCCAGATTAAATTGTCCTGCGTAATCAAGCCTGTTGAAGGCATGGAAATCCATACTGATAACGATCAGGTTCAGCGGGCGCGGACCACGGCTTTCCGCAATCTCGCTAAATTTGCCCCCGAATCCACAAAGATACGAAGGATGGCCGAAAAACACGGCATTGACATGGGCCCGCCGCCTGATGAATGCATCAGGTGCCGGCTCTGCATCCGGGCCTGCAGGGAGCTGGTGGGGGCCAATGCATTGAAAATCGAAAAGCGAAACGGGACCCGCTACATCGTTCCCAGAGCCGGAAACCGGTGCATCGGCTGCGGCACCTGCGCAAGCATTTGCCCTACAGGCGCAATCCGCCAGGAAGACCAAAACGGCCTGCGCGTTATTTATATCCGCGATGAAATCATCGGGCAGAATCCTTTGATTCAATGCGAGTCCTGCGGCAGGTATTTTGCCACGCCGAAGTTTCTTTCAAGGATCGAGCAAAGAACCGGGGATCATCCGCATGTAAAAGAGCATCACCGATACTGCCCGACATGTGCAAAATTGCTCTCTGACCGGATCAAAAGCGCATCGCGGATGAAAAAGATTTAATACCGGAGGTGAACATGGCATCAGTGAGCTGCCGATCTTTAAAAGATGTAGTTGAATTCGCCATACACCGGGAAGAAGAAGCCCGCGATTTCTACAAAAACTGCGCGGAAAATGCCAAAAACCCGGGGATTCGGGATTTTTTCAAAGAAATGCAGGGCGAGGAGGAAAAACACCGAGAGCTTCTGGCAGAGCTGGATTTAAACGATGAAAAACCGTTTGCCGAGTTTCTCGAACCGGAAAAAACAGAAGACCTGCATTTAAGCGATTTCATGGTCGATGTCAGGTTTTCCCCGGAAATCACTTATCAGCAGGCCCTGGCAATGGCCATAAAAAACGAGGAAAAAGCACATACTTTCTATGAGGCATGGCAATGCAGGTGCGCCAGCGAAAAATCCCGGCACCTTTTTTCATTTCTGACAGAAGAGGAACTCAAGCACAAACGCCGCCTCGAAGAGATATACGACAGTGAAATTCTGCAACAAGGATAAAAAGTGTAACAGCACAAAAGGAGACGATATATGGCAACAGAGAAAATTTACAGCATCTGCGGAATGTGTACGGTCAGGTGCCCGATGGTCGCTGAGGTGGAAAACAGTACCATCAAATTTCTTTACGGCAATGCGCATGCCGACGGCATGGGCTCTTCCCTTTGCCCCCGCGGTGTTGCCGGAAAGGCATTGATAAACGACAATGAACGGCTCAAACAGCCGCTTATCCGGGACGGCGCAAGGGGCGAGGGAAAATGGCGGACCGCAACCTGGGAAGAAGCGCTGGACTATACTGCTGAAAAGCTCCAGGCCGTGGTCGACAAGTACAGCGCACGCGGAGTCGCCCTCTCTGACCGCGGCGGGCCTTTCAGGGATTTTCACAGGGCGTTTCTTCGCGGCCTTGGCTCGCCTAATTACTGCAACCACGATTCTTCATGCGCCAGAAACATCCAGCACGCCAGCCAGTCCATTACAGGCAAAGGCCGCAAGGGCATGCATTATGATTTGAAAAACGCCAAGCACGTGGTGCTGCAGCTAAGAAACATTTTCGAATCCATAAGCGTGGCCGAGGTAAACGACCTGACAAAGGCAATTAACAACGGGTGCAAGCTCACTGTAATAGATATCCGGGCCAATGTTTCTTCCACCAAGGCTGACCGGTTTTTCATGCTGCGGCCGGGCACAGACTATGCCTTTAACCTGGCTGTAATCCATGAACTTCTGGCCCACGATCTATACGACAAGGAATATGCCAGAAAATACATCCGGGACCTTGAAGCGCTAAAGACCTTTGTGCGGGACTACACCCCGCAATGGGCGGAAAAAGAAACAGGCGTGCC
>JAIPDT010000074.1 GCA_021737545.1 Desulfobacteraceae bacterium | reverse complement strand
GGGGCAGCCTGAACTCGGGAAGAGCGATATTTAACATTCCCCCGCCCACAGGCTGGGCTTCAAACACCTTTGTTTGGTATCCGAGTTTTGCCAGAAAATATGCGCAGGTAAGCCCTGCAGGGCCTGCGCCTACAATGGCCACTTTTTCATTTTGGGTCACAGGGAAGGGCTCGCGGTCTGACCCGTATTTTTCATAATAATAGTCTGACGCGAAACGTTTTAAGGTTCTTATTGCCACCGGCTCGTCAAGCTCTCCGCGGCGGCACTTGTATTCGCAGGGGTTTATGCAGACCCTGCCGCATACTGCGGGAAAAGGGTTTTTCTCCCTGATTATTTCCACTGCCGCCTTGTAATTGCCGCTTCCTATGGCTGCCACGTAATTTGGTACGTCAATGCCTGCCGGACATGCGTGCTGGCAGGCCGAGATCACCATGGAGTCGCATACCGCACCTGCGCACTTGTGCTCGTGAATATGGTCTTTGTATACCTGCTCAAAGTAGCGCAGGGTGGACAGTGCAGGTTTCGGGCTGGCCTGGCCAAGACCCCATAAAGACGCTTCTGTCTGGGTGTTCCCGATGGTCTTTATGGTGTCGATGTCTTGGATATGTCCCTGGCCAAGGGTTATGCGGGTTAAGTTTTCCAGAAGCTGAGTGGTGCCAAGCCTGCACGGGGCGCATTTTCCGCAGGACTCTGATTGTGTGAAATTTAGGAAAAACCGGGCGATTTCCACCATGCAGTTGTTTTCATCAAGCACCACCAGGCCGCCAGAGCCCATGATCGCGCCGATGCGCTGAATGGTGTCGTAGTCGATCGGCAGGTTTAAAAATCTTGCAGGTACGCACCCGCCTGCAGGCCCGCCCATTTGCACAGCCTTAAACTGCCTGCCTTTGGGGATGCCGCCGCCTATGTCATAGACCACCTCCCGGATGGTGGTGCCTATGGGCACTTCCACCAGGCCGGTGTTGTTGACTTTTCCGGCCAAAGAAAAAATTTTGGTCCCTTTGCTGGCATCCGTTCCCAGTTCACCGTACCAGTCCGCCCCGTTTTTGATAATCAGGGGAATGTTTGCCAGGGTTTCGACATTGTTTATGTTGGTCGGCTTTTCATCAATTCCGGCCTGGGCAGGGAAGGGGGGTCTTGGCCGGGGCATGCCGCGTTTGCCTTCAATCGAGGCCATAAGAGCGGTCTCCTCTCCGCAGACAAATGCGCCGGCGCCCATTTTCAGAGAAAGATCAAAGTTAACCCCTGTTCCCAGAATGTTTTCACCCAGCAATCCCAACTCCTTTCCCTGTTCAATAGCCCGGGTAAGGTGTTCGATTGCTATGGGGTATTCTTCGCGCGCGTAAATTATACCGTACTCCGCGCCCATGGCATAGCCGCCGATCATCATTCCTTCGATTACGGAATGGGGGTCGCCTTCTAAAAGCGCCCGGTCCATGAATGCGCCCGGATCGCCCTCGTCTGCATTGCAGACCACATACTTGGGAAAGGCCTGGGCCTGCCTGGCAAACCGCCACTTGATCCCTGTAGGAAAGCCCGCGCCGCCGCGGCCCCGAAGCTTTGCATTTGTTACTTCCTTGATAACGGATTCCGGGGTCATCTGGGAAAGTGCCTTGACAAGCGCCCTGTATCCGCCGGCTGCAATGTAATCCTCTATTTTGGTGGGATCGATCCTGCCGCAGTTTGCCAACACCCGGCGGACCTGCTTCTGGTAAAATGGGATCTGGTTTCTGTAATATACAGCATGGCCTGTTTTGGGATCCCGGTAAGCAAGCCGTTCGATTAACTGCTGATGCTTAATGGTTTTATCTACGATCTCTGATGCATCTTCCGGGTCGACTTCCTGGTACTGCACACCAAGGGGCTCTATGGCAACCACAGGGGCCTTTGCACAGAAACCGTGACACCCTGTGGAACGGATTTCCACCTCTTGGTCAAGTCGCTGGTCGGCAACAGCTTCGGCAATGGCGTCTCTGACTGCCGCGGCCCCGTATGCCCGGCAGCCGGTCATGCACACGTGGACCTCGGTCTTTTTTTTGCCCGAGTCCGCAAGAATCTTGTTGCGGAGCCATTCTATCTGTCCGATGGATGTGAGTTTCTTCATAGGGCTCAATCATCCTCCTTGTCTTTCCTGTACTCGCCGAGCACGCTGACCACCTTGGTCGGGTTGAGCCTGCCGTAGTAATCCCTGTTTACCACCATGGTCGGCGCCAGAAAGCAGGCACCCAGGCAGGCCACGGTTTCCAGGGTGAACTGATAATCCGGGCTTGTCTCGCCTTCCTCAAGGCCGAGCTCCTTTTTGACAAGCCGCAGGATGCTGCGGCTTCCCTTGACGTGGCATGCCGTGCCGCGGCAGACCCGCAGCACATAGCGGCCCTTTGGTTTTAAGGAAAACCCGGCGTAAAAGGTTATCACGCCCTGGACCTGGGAGGCGAACATATTTAAGGTGTCAGCTATGGGTTCTATGGACTCTGGCGGGATAAACCCGAATTCTTCCTGGACTTCCTGGAGCAGGGGGATTAAGGCCCATTTGCGGTCCCGGTAGTCCTCGAGGATTTCATGGAGTCTGTCCAGATCAAATTGCGTGGGATCCATCGGCATTTGCTCCTTGGGGTCTATATTTTTTCAATGTTTATCCTGCAGGTGCGCCAGACCGGAGCCGGCGGTTTCAAGGTTTCCAGGCTGCAAAGAGCTGCGGCGTCGTTTCCGTTAAAACCCAGCGGCAAAAACACCCGACCCACAGGGAGCCCGGGATCTGAAATAAAGCCGCGTTCAACACTGCCCTGCTCAGATTTAATGCGTATGCGGTCGCCTTCTGCCAGGCCCAGAGATCTAATATCCGAAGGGCAAAGGCGGGCTTCGCTGTCGCGGTTCCATGCCTCAATCCGCGCTGATCTGCCGGTGCAGGTTCCGCTGCCCAGATGCCAGCGCAAAGCACCCAGTACGGCTGTAAATGCCTTTTTATCTTTTTTTTCAGAGGGATTAATCCGTTCTATGGCACTAAATTCAAACCGGCTGTCGTTTTGGGAAAAAGGCGTGTTTTTTTCCGCGTTTTTGACCCATTCCCGGCGGTAGTTTCCCATGGCCGAATACATGGGCACTGTTCTTCTGATCTCCTGTCTGATTTTTTCAACCGTGCCGTACTGTTCCGGATATCCCATTTTCTGTGCCAAAAGCCCCAGTATCCGCCAGTCTGCAAGGGCTTGTCCGGGTGCGGCAGCAACAGAGGAAAAGGCTTGTATCCTGCCTTCCATATTGGTAAAAGATCCGCTTTTTTCGGCAAATGCGGTTGCCGGCAGCACCACGTGAGCAAGCCTGGTGGTACGGTTTTCAATGATGTCCTGGACCACTATAAAGTCGAGTTTTTTCAATGCGGCTTCCACCCGGGAATTATCCGGAAGGGCTCGGATGAGGTTTTCGCCCATAATGTAGAGGCCTTTTAAGTGGCCCGTTTCTGCGGCCTGAATAATGCCGTACAGGTCAAGGCCCGGGTCAGGGGAAAGCTTTGTGTTCCAGAGTCTTTCCAGGTTTTCCCTGGCCTCTTTGTCTGAAAGCATCCGCCGACCGGGCAGCATGTCAGGCAACATGCCCATGTCCATGGCACCGACTGTGTTGTTTTCCGGAGCGGGTATAAAGATACCCGCATTTTGCGCTCCTATACCGCCTGTGACAAGTGCCAGGTTAAAGGCGGCATCCGCGGTTTGAGGCCCGTGCTTGCGCTCCATTACGTCTGCGCCTATAACAAGGGCGATCCTGCGGCCGGAAAGCAATTTGGCAGCCCGGTTGATCTCTTTTTCTTCTGAGGGGGAAAGCGGAAGGTCGGCCAGTAGGGCGTCGATTTCTTTTTTACGTACATCCCAGCCGGTTGTGAATTGCTTGATAAAATCGGGGTCGTGTCCGTCATGATCTGCTATTTTGGCTGCAAGGGCGGATATGAGCACAGGAATTCGTTCCTCTGCGTCCGCTTCGGGGTCCGGACGGATCCTTGCACCGGCAAACGGTGCAAGGCCCGTGCGTTTTGAATCGATTGTAACAAGCGGGATGCCCGCCCTGGCGGCCCGCTTGACGTGATACCCTGAAACCGGCACGGTGTGATCCGGGTCGTAGTTTACCGCAACTATAGCCTCTGCCCGCTCCAGTGCGGAAAGGGGCATAACTCGTGCCGCGCCCATGGTTTTTTCCTCAGTGCGGCGCAAAAGTGCCTGCCCGTTAATGGAGCCCGTGCTGGTTACGTTGTTTGTTTCAAACAAAATTCGTGCGATTTTCTGGAAAAGGTAGTTTTCTTCCAGGCTGCATTTGGGAGATCCAATAAAAGCTATACTTCCCGGCCCGTGGTTGCGCTTGATGGCTGCCAGAGACTCTGCGGCCCTGGATACTGCCTCGTTCCATTCAACCGGCTGGAATTCGGGCCCGTTGTTTTCAGACTGTACTCTTATCAGGGGTTGTCCGAGCCTGTCTTTGCAGTTTAAGTAATCATGGGCAAAATGTCCGCGCACGCACAGGGTGGCGCCGTTTACACTGTCATTTATTTTTGACGGGTTGACTTCTGTGACCCGGTCCGACGAAATCCCCAAAGCCAGGCTGCAGCCTGCACCGCAGAACCCGCAGATGGAATTCTTTTCTTTTTCCGGGGTGCCCACGAAATCGATGTGCCTGGCAGAGAGCGCGCCGGTAGGGCACATGGATACACAGGTACCGCAGAATGTACACGTGGATTCCTCCAGCGGTTTTTCCATGAGAGTGGCGGGCCGGGAGGAAAATCCGCGCTCATTGTATTCGATTGCACCGACTGCGACCAGTTCATGATCAGCCCGGATACATTTTCCGCAAAGAATGCATTTGCTCAGATCGCGAACTATAAAGGGATTTAATTCTTCATACGGCTTGTAGTTGGGCATTGGATAAAGCCCGGTTTCGGCAATCCCGAGCCGGGCGGCAAGGCCTCGCAGTTCGCAACGGTTGCCCTTTGAACAGACAATGCAGGATTCCGGGTGTTCGGCCATCATAAGGCGCACGATGTTTTTTCTGTGCTCGACTATGCGTTTGGTATCGGTTAAAATTACCATGTCCTTTGCCACAGGGGTAACGCAGGAAGCCATCAGGCGGCCGCTTTTTTCGTCTTCCACCAGGCACATGCGGCAGGCGCCGTAAGGCTTTAAATCCGGGTGATGGCAAAGGGTAGGGATAAAGACGCCGTTTTTTTGAGCAACTGAAAGAATGGAATCCCCGGTGCGGCAGGTTACCTTCTTTCCGTTGATGGTAAAAGCGATTGCTTCCACTTGAGCGGCTCCTTTTTGATTCTGATGTTGTGAAAGGGCCGGCATGGGCTTTATGCCTTATTTCAGTTTTGCTGCATCCAGATAGTGTTTGAGTTTATCCTCACCGCCGATGGTAATAATGTGAATACCGTCGCAAAGATCCTTTAACCCCTTTACAATATCTGCAAACAGCTCGATGCTTGCTTTATCTTTGTCCGGGGCCTTGGCCAGCTTCTGGATGACCCAGTCCGGCACCAGCCCTGATTTGAGGTGGCGGTTTAAAAACCTGGCCATGCCTGCTGTGCGAAGTATCAGGACTTCCGCGATTACCGGCACGCCGAAGGTGTTGGTGCGGGACAAAAACTTGTCAAACTTTTCAAGGTCGAAAACAGGAGTGGTCAGAAAATATCCCGCGCCCAGCTTTGTCATTTCCTCCATTTCCCTTAATTCAAGATCAGGCACGTTTTTGCCCCAGGCCGATTCCACTCCCGAGCCCATAAAGAAATCGGGTCTAACCTCGATTTCCTGGCCTTCCACGGTACGGCCGTCTCTGAAATGCTCGAGAACCGACTGCAGTTTTCCTGCATCAACGTGGAAAAACATCATTTCCTGGAGGCTGTCGCCTGTAATCCTGTAGTCCTCGGTAAAGACCAATAGATTTTCGATGCCGGCATCGTGTGCGGAAACCAGGTCTTTTTGGAGCTGGATGCGGTTTTTGTCCCGGGTGGTGGTCTGGTAAATGGATTCGAAGCGGTTTTCCTTTAAGGTCTGGCAGGTTTTGATGGTATCGCCCACTATGCCCTGGAACTCGATTTCGGAAAGCGAGACCCCGTCAACCCGGCCGCGGATAAGGTTCAAGCTTTTTACCAGGTCTTCGGGCTCCTGCTCGATCGGGGCCTGTACCTCGGTGGTGACAACAAACTGTTTTTTTTCAAGGGCTTGCTTTAGTCTCATGAATGCCTCCTCACAATTGAGAGTTCAGGCAAAGACGGGCCGGAATTATGCGGTGCCCAGCAGCCGCGCTACCTCTTCTTTTAACTGGGGCAGGGGAAGCGGCTTTGAAAAACAGGCATCCGCACCGTATTGTTTCATCTGATTGAATTTTTCCTCGTCCAGATATGCGGACAGGACAATGATCCTGGTATCGCTGGTCTCCTTGTTGGATTTGATCTTCTGGCAGACATCGTATCCCTTGATATCAGGCATCATGATGTCCAGGATGAGCAGATGGGGCCTGAAATGGTTTACCTGCAGTCCGGCTTCGAATCCGTCTGCAGCGGATATAACCTCGTAGTCGTGTTCGTCTTCTTCGAGCGACTGGACAATACTTTCAACAATTATGGGATCGTCGTCTACAACAAGAATCCGTCTTCGGTCGCCTTCCTCTACAGTCTCCGGGATTGGGATGCCCTGCTTGCGCATGAACTCTTCCAGGTCCTTGCGGTTGATGCGGCGGTGGCCTCCGGGGGTGCGGTATGCCTTGATATGGCCTGCGTCGATCCAGTTTATGATGGTTTTGGGAGAGACATTGCAGTGTTTGCTGGCTTTAAACACGGTGAAAACTTCGTCCATGGCGGGCCTCCTCCCTTTGAGAAAAGGATTGACTTTTTAGGTATTATATTAATTACAGGTTTTATGCGTGTCAAGAAAAAAATAAAATTTTTTAAAAAATTTTATAACTTCTTGTTTTTATGTAAATAAGTTTTAATTTAAAAAGAGGAGGATGTCTGCCCTTACAGAATTTTAAATAATTATAATTATTGCAGGAAAGATATAAATTTCAGGTTCAGAAGGGGGCGCTTCTCTTATTAACTATACGAGGGCGGCGCGATTTCGTAGACTATGTTTTTGATGTCAGGAATTCCGGTAATGGCCCCGGAAATTTCGTCTGCGATTTCCTGCTTCATTTTTTCCTTTACGTAGTCGTCGGTTTTGGGATTGGTGTATCCGGTTTTCCGGATGGTTTGGGGTTCGGCGCTGATACGGACAATGCCTCCCCTGGCGTTTACCCCCACCTTAAGGTCCGGCCTGCAGAAATTTTCAATTGCCGCTTTGACTCTGGTGCTCAGGGCCAGGTCTTTTACCGACTGCCTGGATTCGGGCGTGGGCTGGAAGGTTTTCTTCTGTGCCGCATGACAGATGTTTTCAGCAGCCTCATCTATATTCATGCGTTTGATATTAACCGTCATATCATACAGGTGCGGGTCTGTAATATCAGTCTTGTATAAATAATGGGCCCAACGCGACCGTGTGGCGTCTTCTGTAGTGATATGGCGCACGGCCTCTTTTTCGCTGATGTTTCTGTTCTGCCTCATAAAGGCGATCCGATCGGACATGTCCGCTATGATACGTATGTTTAGGACGTGGGAAATGTTGGGCAGCAAAAGATGGGAACCGTGTCCGTGATAAACGAGGTTTTCATTTTTGGCGTGTTCCAGAAGAACCGCTTGAATATATGAGAGGTATTTCTCCCTGCCGCGGGTAAACCGTTCCAGCACGGAAGGGGCGTCGTGGATTGACTGGATCAGTTCTTTTTCCGGCACATTGTAAAGCTGGTTGGCCTCCTCGATAAGGGTTTCACGGCTCAGGACCTTGTAGTTGAGGATGTCTGCTGTTTTTTCGGCAACTTCTTTGCCGTGACTAAAGCATCCACGGGAAATGGTAATGATGGTCATAAGAAGTCCTCCGCTTTTATGTAAAGCATCTGCAATTAAAATAGATACAAGGGTTTGGCTTCGCGCATGTAAAATTTAATACTCAATATTAATAGCAACTTGTTTTTATAGTAAATAATATAACCGGAATCACCCTTAATGTAAAGTCTTTATACGGTGAATTATTTTCAGGTTGTTGTCTTGTCGTTGGGCGAAGAAAGGTTTTGGGAAAAACGAAACAGAAGTCATGTTATATAAAAATCCGGATATGCCGGACTACTGTGTGTAAAGATATCGTGCCGCCCCCAGAAGGGCAGCTTTGGAATTTACAATCACATAAATAAACCGGGATTTTTTCCATGAGCCCAGGCATTTTTACCGGTCCGGGAAAAAATCCCGTACAATCACTTCGAGGCAGCCGCCGGACAATAGTTGTTTTTACCTGAAGCCTCTTTTTTTTGAGAAGCGTTTTTTACCTCGTTTCCCGCCTGGATCCGCAGGCCTTACCTTGATATCATTGCCTTCTACACGGTTGCCGTTTAATGCCTTGATGGCCTGGTCTGCTTCCGAGTTGCTGGGCATTTCAATAAAACCGAATCCCCTTAGCCTGCCCGAGAACCTGTCCTTGATAAGTTTAACATTTTCAATTTCTCCGAAGGCTGCAAACAGGGTCTTTATTTTATCTTCCGTTATGCTCCCGGGTAAATTTCCTATGTATATGTTCATGCCGATCCCTTTCACCCTTTGCAGGGCATTTGCTGAAAAAACAGGCAGCGCCCGTTGTCGAAAGGGTTGCCTTGTTAATTGATGCACGCTTTTGCGGATGTGCGTTCGACAAAGTTTTAAAATGATAAGGGGCACCCCTTAATCCAAAAAGGTACCCCTTATCTTAAATTGTCGTTTTTTTAGCTTACAGTGACATTTGCAGCTGAAGGACCTTTTTTGCCCTGCTCGATGTCAAAGGAAACCCGGTCGCCTTCATTTAGACTTTTAAAACCGCTCGCATTGATCGCTGAATGGTGCACGAACACATCGGGTCCGTCTTCCTGCTCTATAAAGCCGTACCCTTTTTGGTCGTTAAACCACTTAACTGTTCCATTGGCCATGTTTACATCCTCCTTTCTATAAAATAATCAAGATTTTAAACTGGAGGATGTAACTCGGATGGAACTGAGTTGTTCCTTCAGAAAAAAACCGCACCGCTCATACGGGCGATGCCGTGTTGAATAAATAAACTATAACACATTTTTTGATTAAAGCAATCTGTTTTTTGTTTTTTGTTTTTGATCAAGACGGGGAAAAATTTTTTCCGTAACGGTTTGGCTCGTACTCGTCCGCCCCGCGTACCGGCCGGGAAAAAAATCCAGACGGTTGGGCAATTTCAGTTTAAAGTAAAAGGTGTTAGGCGGGTCTTCGAATTCCCAATTTTTTCATTTTCGACCTTAGCGTAGATTCATTAAGGCCCATGAGCGGGGCTGCACCATTTTTCCCGCTGATTTTCCATCCCGTCCTTTTCATTACCCTTTTTATATGCTCTCTTTCAACATCCTCCAGCTTCAATGTACTGTCATCCGTCATTTCATCGGTTTCCAGACGGTCGATTCGCAATACAGAATCGTTTGTCATAATCATTGCTTTTTCAATGACATTTTTCAATTCCCGGATATTGCCGGGCCAGTTATAGTTTTTTAGCATATCCATTGTTTTTTTTGGGATATGCTGGACCGATTTGCCCATGCTTTGATTAAATTCTTCGACGAAAGCCCAGGTCAGCTGTTCGATTCCTCCTTCTCGTTCCCGCAGCGGCGGCAGTTTTAAGGGGAATACGTTTAGCCTGTAAAACAAGTCCTTCCTGAAGTTGTTCTGTTTTACCAACTCTGCCAGATTATGATTGGTGGCAGCTATTACCCGCACATCAACCGAACGTGTCTCCGAGCTTCCCAGTCTTTCAAACTTGTTTTCCTGAAGCACGCGAAGGAGTTTCGATTGCAGTTCGCAAGGCAGATCCCCGATTTCATCCAGGAAAATGGTTGAGCCGTCAGCAGCTTCAAACCGGCCGATCTGCTTTGACACAGCACCGGTAAACGCTCCTTTTTCCCGGCCGAATAATTCGCTTTCAATAAGAGTAGACGGCAAGGCAGCACAGTTTACCTTGATCATTGCTTTCTTTTTCCTGGGGCTCATTCGATGGACCGCCCTGGCCAACAGCTCCTTTCCGGTGCCTGTTTCACCAAGTATTAAGACAGGAGTATTTTCCTTTGCCACTTTCTCTGCATCGCTCAGGACTTTTTTAATTTCCTTGCTTTCCCCTACTATTTCCTCGTGCCTGTATCGTATTTCAACTTCCTGCCTGAGATAGAAATTTTCATCTTCCAGTCGTTTTTTTAATTCTTTTATCTCATTGAAAGCGTTTTTGAGTTCCTGTTCAGCCTTTTTTCTTTCCGTTACATCCCGCATCAACGATAAAATAACGCTTTGATTTTCCAGGTCGAGACGCCCGAGACGCACCTCCACCGGAAAAGTGGTTCCGTCCTTGCGCTTATGCGTACCTCCAAATGTTATATACTCTTCAGGTTCTAACTGCTGCCAAAACATTTTTTTGTGCTGCTTTGTATTGGCATCCAAATCTACATCCGAAATTTTCATTCCAAGCAGTTCATCACGGGTATAACCAAGGCTTTGGCAAGCCCGTTTGTTTACATCAAGTATTTTTCCCTCGTAATCATGGATAAAAAAAGCGTCTCCTGCCTGCTCCACCAGCATACGGAAACGCTTTTCGCTTTGATGACGTTCATGTTCAATGAGCCTTCGTTCAGTTACATCCGCGGTGAAGCCTTCGTATATTTCTTCTCCCGACTTGGAGTTCACGGACATGACGCGAATAACCGCCCATATTATCTGGCCGTCCCGTTTTTTAAAAGGCAGTTCGGCGCCGTCTACATAGCCCCATCTTCTTAAATTATAAGCAATTGACCTTAAGTCCCTGGAATTTAAAAATAATTTTGCAACATTAGGCACCGAGTTAAAAAAGTCATTTAATGTATTGAAACCGAAAATTTGGGCAAACTTCAGGTTTACCAGTACAAAATGCCCGTTAATGTCAATCTGAAAGAACCCTACAATCGCGTTGTCCAGGAGGTGCAGCAGCCGTTCTTTGTACTCGCTGACGCACTCGTACCTTCTATCATTTGCCTTGTTGTTTGTTTGGGCTTCGGTTATCATATATCCGGCACTCCTTACTTTTAGTCTTTTATTTTTATTATATTATATTGCCATAATAAGCAATAGACGTATATTGTGAGAAGGAGAGTTGTCGCAACGATATTTCGCGAATTAACGAAATATTGCGAATCTTTAATCCTCGGAGTTTAGGCCAGCACAAGAGCTAATTGCTATGAAACATAATAAAATTAAGAAGTTATATACATATTGCCCTTGTTAATATCCTTGGCATATATTTTGATAATAGTTATATATACTTTAACATTAAAGGAAGCAATAATTTTTATTATGATGTATTTTCACTTTATTCAGATTCGTCCGGAATACCCGGAAGTTTGCCGGAAAATATTTATAGGTCTGCCTGATTGTTCTTAAGAAACGAAATATACCCTATAAATAACCCACCACCCAAAAAATATCCAAAATATCAAACCAAAAAGCGGAAGTTATCACAGAGTCGAATCAGGATTATCGGCTGGATGAATAAATTTAACTTTTGACAATAAAGGAGGAAGTTTTATGAAGGCGGTAGTATACAAAGGAAAAGAATCAATCAGTCTGGAGGAAAAGCCCAAGCCGGAAGCCGGACCGGGTGAAGCAGTGGTAAAGGTGAAATATTGCGGACTATGCGGCACTGATCTTCATTCCTATCTTGAAGGCGGAATTATTGACCCCGGCACTGTGCTGGGACATGAAATAGTAGGAACCGTGGACGAGCTTGGAAGCGGAGTTCAAGGATGGAATCTCGGGGATCGCGTCGCTGTTGGTCCTCCGGGTCATTGTCCTGAGATGTGTTATCAATGCAGGCAGGGGCGGCCGAACATATGTCAGCATGGATTCGGCCGGACGGCAGGGATCAGCCCGAATACCGACGGAGGTTATGCGGAGTATGTAAAAGTATCTTATCCCTCGCATATGCTGTTAAAAATTCCGGATAATGTGTCTTTAGAAGAAGCTGTGTTGTTTGATATTCTCGGGGTACCTTTTCACGGGATTCGCCGGTCAAATTTCAGGGTCGGCGATAAAGCAGTTGTCCTGGGAGCCGGTGCAATCGGTTTATCTGCGGTCTT
>JAIPDT010000073.1 GCA_021737545.1 Desulfobacteraceae bacterium | reverse complement strand
TCCTTTGATCTCTTTTACGGTCATCATGTCGAGCAATGCCTGGGTGGGATGGGAATGCATTCCGTCACCGGCGTTTATGATTGAAACATCCAGGTTGCGGGCAAGCATTTGGGCCGCGCCGGCGGAGGAATGACGCATCACGATTATATCCGGTTGCATGGCCTGAAGGTTTCTGGCGGTATCAAGCAGGGTTTCGCCCTTGACTATACTGCTCGATGCAGCGGCAATGGCTATGCTGTCGGCAGAAAGCCTTTTTGCCGCGACATCGAACGAAATCCGGGTCCGGGTGCTTGGCTCCATAAAAAATAAAACTATTGTTTTACCCCTGAGGGTGGGAACCTTTTTAATAGGCCGCCGCGAGATTTCCTTTAACCCGGAAGCAGTATCCAGAATCAGCTCAATTTCGCCGGCTGAAAGCGATTCAATGTCCAGGATATCCTTTTTTGTCCATTGCATTGGCAGATTCCCGGTTATTGCAAGATCTTGCCTATTCGGCCCCATCTGACCCCGAAGTCATCGCTGTCCCAGGACCAGTATATGATAAAGGCCTCTCCCTTTAAAGCCGATTCCCGGACAAAGCCCCAGAATCGGCTGTCATAGCTGTTGTCGCGGTTATCCCCGAGAACGAAATAAGAGTCCTGCGGTACGGTTACAGGGCCGAAATTATCCCGACTGCTCGCAGCCTCAGACAGGACCCTGTTGCCGGTGTGTTTTACAAGATAATTATCCACTCTGCGGCCGTTTACATATACCTTCTTGTCTCTTATTTCAACCACATCCCCGGCAACCGCCACCACACGCTTGATAAAGTCCTTATCCGGGTCCACAGGATATTCAAAAACAATGATATCGCCCCGCTCGGGTTCGCTGACCGGAATGATGGTCGTATTCGCAATCGGAAGCCTTACGCCGTAAATGAACTTATTTACGAGTATATGGTCTCCGACCTGCAGGGTTGGCTCCATTGAGCCTGACGGTATTTTAAAGGCCTGCACCACGAAAGCCCTTATAAAAAGAGCCAGCAGCACTGCGATAACAATCGCCTCAATATTTTCCCGAAGCCTGCTTTTGCGCTTGTGCTCTTTTTGGTCCGCTGTCTTTTGTTGTTCTGCCTTGTTTTTCAATTTCCGTGTTCGCAGTAAAGAGGATTAAACAAATTTATTAATTTCAGAAAAACTGTCAGCATCAAAATACCTCAATTCAATCTGAATATCAACCGATTCACCGGTTGTTGAGGCGGGATTTGACATGTTCAAGCTTTGCTGTCACGTTATTTTTAATCCAGGCGGCATCCCACCATTCAACCGGATTTACAAAAATATCATGTATGAACATGCCGTAATGAAGATGGTCCCCCACCGCCAGCCCGGTGCTGCCTGTATAGCCGAGAAGATCGGATTTTTCAACCATCTGACCTTCGTTCACGCTGCTCCTGCTCAAATGGGCGTACACGGAAAACAATCCAAAACCGTGATCAACTATCACGACATTGCCGTAGATGCCCACCCGGCCGACAAAGGCAACCCGGCCGGTGTTGGCAGCGGGCACCGGCGCCTGCCGGACAGATGCCAGGTCGATTCCCAAATGAACTTCCTTGTCAATTACCTCGCCTTTGTACACGTAAGTCCGATGATCGGCAAAACCCGCCTGCCTGGCTGAATTGGGCAGGCGCATAAAGGCACCGGACCAATGCATGCGTGCATCGCCCTTTTCTTCGGAAGCAAGTAGGGCTTTATTGTTCTTCTGCCGCAGGTCCTTGTTGACAAATAAAAACTGTTTTAACCGCGAGGCGCCTTTGGGGAACCCATCAACGTTTTCAAATCCCGGCAGGATACGGCTTAACAACCCGTCGGATATCCTCAGGGTTTCAGCATCAAAATTTTTATTTTTAAGATGATAATAAAATCCGCTTCGTCCTGTATTTCCGGCCCGGTCAACCGCTTTGACCTGCATTTCCGCATCTGTCTTCTGGTTATGGGCCAGTCCGAAAAAGGCAATGTAGACGTCTGGATCATCAAAGTATCCGCTGTAACCCGGGAAAAAATTGCCGTTTGCCGAGACACCTTGTTTTTGGCATTTCTCGGAAACCCTGTAAATGATAAGCCCCGCACCCCCCTGGCTGACATTATGCTGCCGGGTGAGTACTTCGATCTCCGGAGAAACTGTGTCCACGACCAGTTCTTTTTCAATATAACCTCTGTTTCCGGAAAACCAGTTGCGCCAGGAATCATCCCGGGCAGTTGCCCGCAGGTCAACCCTGCCGTCTGACAGGCCGAGCCGGCGGGTGTTAATATTTATGGTAAAGCTCTTTTTACCTTCTCCCTGCGCGGCTTTGCCCTTTTCATAGGCCTGCTCCATAAGAACGGTTTCTTTTCCGTTCTGGATTACCGCAACCCGCAACCGCCGAATCCCGCTTTTTTCGTCCCGGACAAGGGCGGAAATTTGTTCTTCGGCTCCTATATACGGATCTTCCATTTTCAGTTCGATTAAAGGCGCCCCCCCTTCAAACTTGACAATTACAAGCCATACAGCCGCGCCGAGCACTATCACTGAAAGAATTGTCAACATCAGGTATTTAAAGTTTTTTCCCCGTTCCTTTTTCCTGGGACTCATAACCATTACTCCTTTTGCAGATAGATTGAGAGGTATCTTTATCAGCTCGATGGTTTTGTGGCAAGGCCTTATTTTTCGTGTCTTGACTTTTCAAATATTGCGGGGTAACAGGAGGCATGGATTTTGCTTCGAGGCCTTGGGGCTGTTGCAATCATTTCAGATTTTAATGTGTTATAAACAAGCCTGAACAAAACGGAAAAAGGCGGCAGGTATGGAACCGATATATATAGACCGTATTGCGATAGGAGGGGGCAGGCCGTTCGTGCTTGTGGCAGGGCCGTGCGTAATTGAAGATCCCGACAGCGTATTCGATATCGCCCGCAGCATCAAAGCGGTTACGGACAAACTTGATATCCCCTTTGTTTTCAAAGCCTCCTATGACAAGGCCAACCGTACGTCCATCCGCTCTTTCCGCGGCCCGGGACTGGAAAAGGGTCTGGAAGTGCTCGGGCGAATAAAAAGCAAACTCGGCATCCCTGTAATTTCTGACATACATCTGCCTTCGGAAGTCGGGGCCGCCGCCGAAGTGCTCGACGCAATCCAGATACCCGCTTTTTTATGCCGCCAGACAGACCTGATCGTTGCCGCAGCCGGCACGCAAAAACCGCTTAACATCAAAAAGGGACAGTTTCTTGCTCCCTGGGACATGATCAACGTAGCGGAAAAAGCCAGAGAAACCGGCAACAATCGGATTATGTTAACCGAACGGGGCGTATCCTTCGGCTACAACAACCTGGTGGCGGATATGAGAAGCATCCCTATAATGCAGGATACCGGATGCCCCGTCATATTTGATGCCACCCACAGCGTGCAGTTGCCCGGAGGCGCCGGCGGAGCATCGGCGGGGCAAAGCAAATACGCCCCGGTTCTGGCCAGAGCTGCTCTGGCCGCAGGCGCAGACGGTATTTTCATGGAAATACATCCCGACCCCGAGCACGCCCTTTCAGACGGCCCCAACTCCGTTTCTCTAAATGCTGCGGAAAATGTGCTTGCCGGCCTTAAAGCTATTGACAAAGCAAGGACACAGGTTGAATCATGATTGACAACAAGCTTGAAAAAATCCGGCTTGTGCTCCTTGATGCCGACGGGGTGCTTACCCGCGGGAAAATCATCTATACCGAGGACGGAAATGAATTAAAAGCCTTTGATGTCAAGGACGGCTTTGGAATCCGTATGCTGCAGAATGCCGGCATCAAAATCGGCATTATTACAGGCCGTTACTCAGAGACAATCAAACGCCGCGCGCGGGAGTTGAAAATCGATTTCTGCCATTGCGGCGTAAAAGAGAAAAAAACGGTTTTTTACGAAATTCTTCAACAGACGGGATTCAGCAGAGATCAAACTGTTTTTGTGGGCGACGACATACCCGATATTGCGGTTATGAAAAACGCAGGAGTCGGCATTGCGGTTGCCGACGCACATGAATCGGTAAAACAGCACGCCGACCTGACCACCCGGAACCCGGGCGGCCGTGGCGCGGTGCGCGAAGTATGCGAATGCATATTAAAGGCGAAAGGACTCTGGGAGGAAATCCTTCAATCTTGGGTTCAAACCGATTTTCCAGATTCCCGGGAGTAAAAGGCTTCAGGAGGATTCTGGCCTCCGTGGTCATTGTCATTGCTGTCCTTCTGGTACTTGCTTTTGTCAGGTCCCGGTTTCAGACGGGTTCGGGAGAAAAACCTCCACAGCCGGAGAACACCGAAGCTGCACTGACCATCAAGGGCTTTAGCCATACTGCCGTTAACGAAGGCCGCACTTCATGGGTACTGAATGCTGAATCAGCAAGACTGTTTTCAGCCCGGAACAGGGCTGAATTATCAGATGTGGATGTGACGTTTTTTCCCAAAGACCGGGACCGGGTGCACCTGACTGCGCAAAGGGGGGTATTTGATACCAAAAACAGGAACATATCTATAAGCGACTCAGTGGTCGGCAGGTATCAGGGATATGTCTTAAGGACCGAAAGCTTGCATTACAAGCGCGACTCCCGTATAATATATACAGATACGCATGTCATGGTGGCAGGAGATAATTCCCGATTCACAGCAGATTCCGGGAAATTCAACATTGATAGCAACACATTGACTCTCGACGGCCACGTGCGGGTAAGGATGAATTAAATTGAAAACTTTTAACACTTTTATACAAAAGGGAAAAACTCTTCTATTTCTGTTTGCGGCATGGCTGTGCATAGTCCTTGCAACCACCCTTCCCTGCCCGGCACAACAGCCTTCAGGCCAGGTGTTCGACCCCGGCGGAGAGGAGATCCGAATTACCTCTGATCGTATGATCATGCAGACCGACAACAATATTGTCGAATTCATCGGAAACGTTAATGCCGTGCAGGGAAAAACATCCGTGCATTCAAAACGGCTCAAGATCTTTTACAGGTCGGGCGCCGCCTCAGGAGTACAGGAAGGAGGCATGAGCCAGGATGCGATAAAACGTCTCGAAGCCCTCGGGGAAGTCACCATAAATTTTAAGGAGACTACCGCCACTTCTGAAACTGCAGTGTATACGGCCGAAAACGGACTGCTTGAGCTCTCCGGCGACCCGGCGCGACTGGAGACAGGTGAAAACGTGATCACCGGCAAAACAATTACCATGAACCGCAACACCGGAGAAGTAGTGGCGCACGGCAATAAAGAGTCCAGGGTGGAAGCGGTTTTTACGCCGTCTTCGGAACCGGGCCGTAATAAATCCGAAAAACCGGGTTCCGGGACGGCGGATAAAGAAAAATGACAAGAACGCTTGCAATTCAAGATCTGATCAAAACATACGGCGGCAAAAAAGTGGTCGACAGAGTGAACCTTGCCATGACCGGCGGAGAAGTGGTGGGACTTCTCGGTCCGAACGGCGCAGGCAAAACCACCACTTTCTATATGACCATCGGCATGATAAGACCGGATGCCGGCAGTGTGATGCTCGATTCCGAGGATATCACCGGTTTGCCCATGCATCAGAGAGCCAGAAATGGACTGGGCTACTTGCCCCAGGAAGCATCGGTTTTTAAAAAACTCAGCGTTCGCGACAATCTCATGGTGATAATAGAAACCCTCCCCCTTACAAAAGAACAGCAAAGGGAAAAAACCGAGGGTCTGCTGGCCGAATTGGGTATTCAGCGGCTATCAGAGCAAAAAGCCGGCTTTTTGTCCGGCGGCGAGCGCAGACGGCTGGAAATCAGCCGAACTCTTGCCACTGACCCCGCCTTTATTCTCCTTGATGAGCCTTTTGCAGGCATAGATCCTCTTGCGGTCATCGATATTCAAAACATCATATCTCACCTGAGCGGACGCGGCATCGGAATATTGATATCTGATCACAACGTGCGTGAAACACTGGGGGCGTGCGATAAAGCGTATATATTAAACAACGGGCAGGTTCTCGAATCCGGAGAGCCGGAAAAAATTGCTCAGAGCCCGGCTGCCCGGGAAATCTATCTTGGAGAAAAGTTTACACTTTAAATGGCAATTGAACTGCAACAAAACCTAAAACTCCAGCAGCAGCTGGTTATGACCCCGCAACTGCAGATGGCGATCAAGCTGCTGCAGTTGTCCCGCCTAGAACTGGTCGAAACGGTGCGCCAGGAGCTGGAATCCAACCCGACCCTGGAGGAAGCCGATACGGTTGAAGCCGGTGAGGAAGCTGCAGAAGAAGTAACTGAAAACCCTGAGTCCAGGGAAGTTACAGTCGAGGAGTCGTTTGAGAATCATCTGGACTGGCAACAATATCTGGAGGAATACAGTTCAGTGGGCAGGCTGCATTTTGAATCAGAAGAAAAGGAAAGCCCGAACTATGAGGCTTTTACAGCCAGCAAAACCACTCTTTTCGATCACTTGCGGTGGCAGCTCTTGATGACAAGGCCCACGGCGGAAGAAGAAAACATCGGAAGCCTGATCATAGGAAATCTTAACAAATACGGATACATGGACGCATCGGTTGAAGAGGTGGCCGGCATGGCCGGTGTAAACCCGTCAAAGGTCGGAAACCTCCTTAACATCATGCAGACTTTTGATCCACCCGGAATCTGCGCAAGAGACCTGGGCGAATGTCTGCTGATCCAGGCACGCCAACTGGGCATCGACAATCCGCTGGTTACTGCAATTATCCGAGATCATTTAAAAGACCTGGAAAACAGGCGGTATCAGGCTATCGCCAAAAGTATGAAAACCGACATGCAGACCGTGTCCGCGGCGATAAACCTGATCCGCCGGCTGGACCCGGTGCCGGGAGAACGATTAGGAGCCGAAGACGAACAAATATATATCACCCCTGATGTCTACGTATACAAACAAGACGGTGATTATGTAGTAATGTTAAACGATGACGATATTCCGCAGCTAAATATCAACAGTTATTACAGGCAGGCTGTAAAAAGCGGCCGGACTCTGCACAAAGACACCCGGGCCTATATCCGGGACAGGCTGCGCTCTGCTGAATGGCTTATAAAAAGCATCCGGCAAAGACGAAGAACAATCTATAACGTGATGCAGAGCATCGTCGAATTCCAGCGGGATTTTTTCGACCACGGCATTTCGCATTTAAAACCCATGGTGCTGCGCGACGTAGCAGAAGACATCAACATGCACGAATCGACTATCAGCCGTGTGACCACCAACAAGTACGCTCATACCCCTCACGGCCTGCTTGAGCTCAAATTCTTCTTCAACAGTTCGATTAACCGTGTAGACGGCCAGACCGTGGCATCCGCCAGTGTGCAGGAAAAAATACGAAGCATCATCGCAGAAGAAAGCTCCAACAAGCCTTTCAGTGACAAAAAAATCGCAGAGCTGCTCGAAAACTCGTCCGGCATCAGGATTGCAAGGCGAACGGTTGCCAAGTACAGGGAGATGATGGGAATTCTTCCCTCGAGCAAACGAAAACAGCTATAAGCAAGGAGGCCTCGATCCATGCAAACTACTGTAACTTTTAAGAACCTTGATCCTTCCGATCATCTGAAAGATTATGTATCCACAAAGCTTGACCGGTTTGATAAACTGCTCGACAATCCTGCAGAAGCCCACGTGGTTCTCTCCGTGGAAAAGATCAGACACATCGCCGAAATCAGGCTCAAAGGCGACCGGTTAAACATCGTATGCCGGGAAAAGTCCAGCGACATGTATTCCTCGATCGACCTGGCCCTGGACAAACTTGAAAAGCAGCTAAAAAAGCAGAAAGCCAAGCTAAAGGACCGCCGCCATGGCGGCAGGGGCGAAGACAAAACCGGCAGGGCTGCAACAGAGGCGGCACCGACAGAGCCGGCTGAGGAATCAAACCCCGGCCCCGACGTAATCGTGGAAAACATTGAATACAAACCAATGGACATTGAAGAAGCCGTCATGCAGATGGAATTGATTGCAGACAGTTTCCTGGTGTTTAGAAACGCCAGGACAGAGCAGGTCAATGTACTTTACCGGCGCAATGACGGCGATCTTGGATTGATCCAGCCTCTCGGCTAAATAAGGCCTCAATGCTATGAAGATACTTGATTACATAAAAAAAGAAACAATACTGACAGACCTGGCATCTGCAGACAAAAAGGGCGTAATAGACGAATTGGCAGAACCGGTTGCAGAGTTAGCAGGGCTCGACCATCGCGAAATCGTCAGGGTTCTGATTGAACGAGAGCGGCTGGGCAGCACGGGCATAGGCGACGGAATCGCCATTCCTCACGGAAAGATCAACGGGCTGGACTCGCTGGTACTTGGTTTCGGATTAAGCTCCAAAGGCGTTAATTTTGAAGCACTCGACGGCAAGCCTACCCATATCTTTTTCCTTCTGCTGAGCCCGGACGACTCAACAGGCCTTCATCTGCGTATTCTTGCCAGAATTTCAAAACTTCTCAAGGAAGATAACTTCAAAAAGCGGCTAACGCAGGCGAGCTCCCCGGCCGACGTACTCGAAACCATCCGGGAAGTCGATGAGGATTTTTGATGCACAAGCATAAAATCATTATTATAACCGGGCTTTCAGGTTCCGGCAAGAGTGGAGCGCTTGCGGCATTGGAAGATTCCGGTTTCTACTGCGTGGACAACATGCCGGTCAAGCTGCTGCCCAAATTCCTGGAGATGCCTCTGCAGATGGACTCGGAAATCCCCGGACTCGCATTTGTAATGGACGTGCGCGAGAAGGGGTTTCTGTCAGCATTTCCCGAAATATTCTACGATCTTCGCAAAAAAGGCTACGATATTGAAATATTTTTCCTGGAAGCCGAAGAAACTGTAATTTTGCGGCGATACAGCCAGACCCGCCGGCATCATCCTCTTTCCCAGGCCCGTACCCTTCAGGAAGGAATCCGCGCCGAAATTGAGCAGATGGCCGAGGTCCGGAAATTTGCAGACAGAATCATTGATACGTCCGGCTACAACATCCACGAGCTAAAATCGGCAATCTACAACATGGTGGAACACGTGCTACATCCCAGGCCCATGCGGATCCATATCATTTCTTTTGGCTACAAGCACGGAACCCCGCACGATGCAGACCTTATCATGGATGTACGCTTTATCGCCAATCCGTTTTTCATAACTGAATTAAAGCCGCTTGACGGCAGAAACCGTTCAGTGAGCAGCTTCGTGCTCGATAATGTAACCGCGAGGTCTTTTTTGGAAAAATTTCATGATTTGGTTGACTTTTTGCTTCCACTCTACGAAAAGGAGGGCAAAGCTTATCTGACGATCGCGTTGGGATGCACCGGAGGCCGGCATCGCTCCGTGGCCGTAGCAGAGGAGCTGCACGAATATTTAAATAAACCGGGCCGCCCTTTAAAGCTTACGCATCGGGATGTGGAGCTCGAAAACTGAAGATTCTGAGGATTATTTATGATTGGCATTGTTATTGTCACACATGGACAACTGGGAAAAACGCTTATTGAAACCGCTTCCATAATTTTTGATGAACAGCCGGAAAATGTTGTTGCTGTTTCCATTGACTTGTCCGAAGATGTGAATAAACTTAGAAATAAAATACAGAAGGCAATATACTCTGTAAACGACAATGAAGGCATAATCATCCTGACAGATATGTTTGGAGGAACGCCTTCTAACCTGAGCTATTCGTTTCTGGAAGAAGGCAGAATAGAAGTAATCTCAGGGGTAAATCTGCCTGTTGTAATAAAAGCGGTAAATATCAGGAACAGGCAAAAAGAGCTGCCGGAAATGGTAAAGACCATTGAAGAATACGGCAAAAAAAGCATTTCCCTTGCCAGCGACATATTGAAAGGAAATAAGCGGGAATAGGCAAAACTTTAATTTTCAGTAACATTGCATAAGGAGGAATAAAATGACGATCAAGCTCGGTATCAATGGTATGGGCAGAATCGGAAGGCTCGTTTTCCGGGCTACACTTAACCGCTCAGACATAGAGGTGACTGCGGTAAACGACATAATGGACACCAAAACCCTGGCACATCTTCTGATTTATGACTCTGTTCATCCCCGGCTTAACGCTGATATTTCGCCTCAAAAAGACGCTATTGTGGTAAACGGCAAAACCATAAGAGTTACTTCGGAAAAAGATCCAGCCAACCTGAAATGGAAGGGAATCGACGTTGACATAGTGGCCGAGTGCACGGGCCTGTTCCGGAACCGGGAAAGCTCTGCCAAACACTTAAGCGCCGGGGCCTCCAAGGTAATTATTTCCGCACCCGGCAAGGAGCCGGATCATACCCTGGTTATGGGTGTAAATGAAAACACCTATGACGCAAACAAGCACCACATCGTCTCAAATGCCTCGTGCACCACAAACTGTCTGGCTCCTGTAGCAAAAGTGCTGCATGAAAAATTCGGCATCATTTCAGGCCTGATGACCACGGTGCACTCATACACCGGAGACCAGCAGCTGCTGGACGGGCCTCACAAGGATCTAAGACGCGCCAGGGCTGCAGCGATGTCCATGATACCGACTACTACCGGTGCCGCCAAGGCAGTCGGCCTGGTTTTGCCCGAACTCAACGGTAAGTTAAACGGGTTGGCCATCCGGGTACCCACGCCCAATGTTTCGCTTGTGGATTTTACAGCATTGCTCAAGCAGCAGGCATCTGCAGAGACGGTCAACGCCGCGCTCAAGCAGGCGGCGGAAGGTGAACTTTCCGGGATTTTAGGCTACAACGAACTGCCGCTCGTTTCCACGGATTTCAACGGCAACAATCTGTCTTCCATAGTGGATGCAGAAAACACTTACGTGATAGACAACCAGGTAAAAATAATTTCCTGGTATGATAACGAAACCGGGTATTCCGAACGTTTGGTCGATCTGGCCGAAGTAATGGGAAAACAGCTATAACCAGGAGGTTTTCATGACTAGCCGCAGGCCTTTGATCGCCGGAAACTGGAAAATGTATAAAACCTGTTCCGAGGCGGAGGATACAGCCCGGGAGATTGTAAAAAATCTCCCGGATATGCCGGACGTTGAGATAATGATCGCACCGCCTGCCACTGCACTGGCCCCGGTATTTAGTATAATACGGGACACTCCCGTGGAACTGGGGGGGCAGAACATGTTCTGGGAGGCCCAGGGGGCCTATACAGGAGAGGTCTCCGGCCCCATGCTGGTTTCCGCCGGATGCAGCTATGTTATTATCGGGCATTCCGAACGACGTCAATATTTCGGGGAAACCGATGACAGCGTGAACAGGAAAATCAACGCGGCAAAGGCCGCGGGACTAACCCCGATCATATGTGTGGGGGAAACCGAAACCGAGCGTGATGCGGAAAAAACATTTTCCGTGCTTGACAAGCAGATGGAAAACGGGTTAGAAAGCTTATCTGCAGATTCGTTTAAAGGTGTTGTTATCGCCTACGAACCGGTCTGGGCTATCGGCACCGGCAGGACTGCTACTGCGCAGCAGGCCCAGGAGGTCCATGCCCGGCTGCGGAAATTTCTGGACAAACGCTTCGGCGGCGATATCGCTTCTCAAACACGAATCGTCTACGGCGGCAGCGTCAAGCCTGAAAACATTGCAGAGCTTATGGCGCTTGAAGACATAGACGGTGCGCTGGTCGGAGGGGCCAGCCTTAAACCGGACACATTCAGTAAAATCATAAACTATAAGCGTTAAATAATGCATGTACTTATTATCTTAATCCATCTGATTGTTTGTTTTGCACTGATCGGAATTATTTTGCTCCAATCCGGCAAGGGCGCGTCCATGGGCGCCATGTTCGGCGGGGCCGGCAACCAGACGCTGTTCGGCCAAACAGGAGCCTCTACTTTTCTGGGAAAAGCCACCACAGTGGCTGCGATAATCTTTATGGCGACTTCGCTGTCTCTGGCATACATTTCCAAAAGCGGGGATGAATCAGTGGTAGGGAATATCCAAAAATCAGCGGCAGAGCAATCTCAGCAGCAGGAGGAACCTCAGTTGCCCGTAAATGAACAGTCCGGGCAGAAACAAAAACCCTCTCCTGCAGAAAAAAATCCCCAATAAGGAAACAGGCGGCTTTTGTTGCTGATAACAGATCATGTGCCGAAGTGGTGGAATTTGGTAGACACGCTGTCTTGAGGGGGCAGTGGGCCACGCCCGTGCCGGTTCAAATCCGGCCTTCGGCACCATTTTTATAGAAACAATTCAGGAAGTTATAAATTTAAGGAGCCTCAATTATGTGTGCCGGACGTGTCCAGGCCGCATGATTGGGGCTTTCTTTATACACCACAA
>JAIPDT010000005.1 GCA_021737545.1 Desulfobacteraceae bacterium | reverse complement strand
TTTCCATCCCGAACACGGAAGTTAAGCCCCTTAGCGCCGATGGTACTGCGCGGGTAGCTGCGTGGGAGAGTAGGACGCCGCCGGAATCTTTTCATATAAAAAGCCCCGCTGCCCAAATACTGGACAGCGGGGCTTTTTTGTGAGACAATCAGGTTAAATCCGAAATCCGAATACCAAATGACCAAAACACCAATAGACCCGGGCAAAGCTCATTTCGGTCATTTGAATTTCGGTGAAGGCGTTTGATGAATCCCGAAAACGATCAGGAGCAAAAAAATTGACCCCGACCGCCGGACTTCCTTTTCTTGCGGATATAGAAGGCTGTGAATAATAAACTCAAAAAGCAACTAATTCGGTACTTATCCGGTTTTGTCGCCCAGAGCCGCCTTGACGGCTTTGAGCGGGTATTGCATTATCGGACCCGCTATATCGCAGTGGCTCTGGAAAATATTTTCCAGCCGCACAATGCCAGCGCAGTACTCAGAAGCATGGATTGTTTCGGCGTCCAGGACGCACACATTATTGAAAACGAATACGAATACCGGATTAACCCGGACGTGGCACTTGGGGCATCCAAGTGGTTGACGCTTGTCCGCTACAACTATCAGCCGCAAAATACAGAGGCGGCAATAGAACATCTCCGATGCCGCGGATATCGCATTGTGGCCACCACTCCGCACACCAACGACACCTTTCTTGACGATTTTAACCTGCATGCAGGGAAAGCCGCTTTTTTTTTCGGTACCGAACTCGAAGGGCTATCAGAAACCGTGTTGCAAAACGCGGACGAGTTTTTACGGGTTCCGATGTACGGCTTTACGGAAAGTTTCAACATTTCGGTGTCCGCGGCCATTATCCTTTATGAGTTGACCCGGAAGCTCAGGGAATCAGGCCTGGCCTGGCAGATAGACGAAGATGAGAAAACAGACCTGCGCCTGCAGTGGCTTAAACAGAGCGTTAAACACTCTGATCTGCTGATCAAGAGGTTTTTCACCGAACGGTACGGCTCATCGGAAAACTGAGATTTATCGATCGCCATGTCTGTAAAAACTCGATTTTTCATATCACCTTTTGCCTTGCCTATTATATTTTTCGGCGTGGTGATTCTGGTCGGGACTTTGCTGCTCTATCTGCCTGCAAGTACTGCCGGGGGCTTTATTTCATGGCAAGACGCCTTGTTTACGGCAACCTCTGCAACCTGTGTAACAGGCCTGGTTGTGGTGGATACCGGATCGTATTTCACAGTTTTCGGGCAAAGCGTTATACTGGCCATGATACAAGCCGGAGGACTGGGCATTATCACTATAACCAGCCTTTTTTTCTACCTATGGCGCAGACAGGTTCCGCTAAAGGATCGTATCGCAGTCGGCCAGAGCCTGCTAAGTGATCCTTCATTTCAATTGGGTCGGTTTTTGACCCTCATTGCGGTTTACACCATTTTGATCGAGGCTGCTGGTGCTGTGATGATCCATGTTTCAGCAGCCGGAGATTTTTCATTATACGCTTCTGTGTTTCATGCTGTTTCGGCATTCTGTAATGCCGGTTTCTCTCTTTTTTCAGGCAATTTAGAGCCGTGGCGCGGTGATCTGGCCATTAACCTTGCATTTATAATCCTGATTATTTTAGGCGGGCTTGGGTTTGCCGTGTTGGTGGAAATTTTTGAATTTTTTTCCGGAAGAATGCCCTTTGTGAAATCGAAAAATCCCCGGGGCTTTAGTTGGTATGCCGGGGTTGTGCTTAAATCCACACTCTTTTTTTTGCTGGTCGGCTGGATTGGGATATATATCGGCGAGTTCGCAGGCATTGACAGCAAAATCCCGGCCCTGGAATCCATGCTGGCCGCCCTTTTTCAGTCCGTGACCAGCCGAACCGCAGGCTTTAACACAATAAATATCGGTGATTTGACCAATGTTACATTACTTATAATGATTGTGCTCATGTACATAGGCGGGGCACCGGGCTCGTGTGCCGGCGGGATCAAGGTAACCACTTTTCGTACTCTTACGGCTTATGCCTGGTCTCATATAAAGGGACGCGATCAGGCAGTGGTCGGACGTTTTGCGGTAAACGAGGATACGCTTAACAGAGCTTTTCTGCTGCTGGTGTTTTCGATTGGCGTGGTTTTTGCGGCGCTGTTGATATTAAATTTCACAGAAGGAGGCGCAGCGCCTCATTCCAAGGCCAGAGGTTTGTTTCTGGAGATACTTTTTGAAACTGTTTCCGCCTTTGGTACAGTAGGACTTAGCACCGGCCTGACGCCTCATTTGAGCCTGCCGGGCAAGCTGATTATCACGGGGCTTATGTTTGTGGGACGACTGGGACCAATTCTTTTTCTGGCAGTTATCCGGAGTTATCAGCAGCCGGTTTTTTACAGACGGCCGGAAGAAAGTATGCTTATCGGCTAGGTATGTTTTGTAGCGCATTTATGAAATATTTTCAGGGAGCGGAAAATGGGGGCCAAATACCAGGTGGGCATTATAGGACTCGGCAAATTCGGTCTGCGTTTCGGCAGGGCTTTGATTCAGATGGGCCATGAGGTGATTGGTGTTGACAACAATGTTGAGCGGGTCCAGGAGGCCAAGCAGGAACTTACACAAGTTTTTCAAGCAGATGCCATGAACAAGCAGGCGCTTGCCCAACTTGGTTTTGACGGGTTTAATTATGTATTGGTAAGCGTAGGAGATTCGATCGCAGCCAGTACAATGATTACCATGTATTTAAAAGAGATGGGGCTTGAGGCGGTTTGGGTAAAGGGAATCACCGGAGATCATGAAAATCTTTTACGCAAAGTCGGCGCTGATGAGGTGATTATTCCGGACAAAGCCGCGGCAAGAGCACTTGCCGACCGCCTGGCAATCCCCGGCTTTCTGGAATACCTGCCGTTTGGCAAAGATATCGCTTTAAGAGAGATTACTGTAGATCAATGGGCCGGCAAGACCCTGCGGGATTTGGAATTGCCTGATAAATACAATATACAGGTCATTGCAGTAAAGGCCAAAGGGGAGAAGGGCATCCGGTTTCTTCCTAAAGCGGAGGACTCGTTTAATAAGGACGATGTTCTCATTGTTATGGGGCACATGCAGAACCTGGGCAAACTTAGGGATACGAAGATCAGTGAGTGAATTTAATTTTATTCGCGGTTGATCATGGCGGCCAGGTATCCCGCACCAAAACCGTTGTCGATGTTGACCACCGCCACGTTGGAACTGCAGCTGTTTAGCATGGCAAAAAGCGGCGTTAGGCCGCCCAGGCTCGCCCCGTAGCCGATACTTGTGGGAACCCCTATGACCGGTCGGTTGACGAGGCCTCCCACAACACTGGGCAGGGCGCCTTCCATGCCCGCGGCCACTATAAGCACGGATGCTTTTTCAATCGCTTCCTTGTGGGCAAAAAGCCGGTGAATACCGGCTACGCCAACATCGTATACCGATTCCACACGGTTTCCCATGGCCCCGGCTGTCAAAGCGGCCTCTTTTGCTACCGGAATATCGGAAGTCCCGGCAGAGATTACCAGGACGGTGCCTTTTCCACGTATTTCCGGCCTGCCTTTTTCGAGAACTATCATTCGCGCATCTGCGTGATATTCCATTTCGGGAAAATGTTCTTTTACGTGTCCCGCCTTGTCAGCATCGATACGGGTTACCAGTATAATGTTTTCTGTGGCGACCATCTTTTCCATTATGCCAGCAATCTGCTCAGCAGTTTTGCCTTCCCCGAAAATTACTTCAGGAAACCCCTTGCGCAGGGATCGGTGATGGTCGATATGAGCATATTCAATGTCTTCCATCGAAAAATTATGAAGGCTTTCCATTGCAGAAGATACCGACTTACTGCCGTTTGCCACCTCTTCCAGGAGTTTTTTCAAAGTATCTGTATTCATGGTTCCCGTGTTTACTTTAGTTCTTCTTCAATTATTTTTCCGGATGAGTCCCTGGACTGCCCGGTCTCAGCGGCCGGCTGCTTATCTTCGGTGCTGTTTTTCGTCATCTCTTTCAGGGTATTTAGCATTGATTCCAGGGCCTGGATCCGGTCGTTTGCCTTGCTGATCCTGTCCTGTACATTACTTATACCGGATTTGAGCTGTTGGTTAAACGAGTCCCGCAGTTCCTCTGTTTTTTGAGAAAGCTCTTTTGCGCTGATTTGTTGCTGTTCGATAGTGTTGATGCGCTTGCTGATACGGTTCTCCAGAGTTTCGAGCCGGGATTTCGTATTTTCCACCTCCTGATTGGTCTTTTTTATATCGGATTTAATCCCCTTTAGCTCTTGCACAGAAGCTGTCAGGTCCTCGAGTTTTTTTGCGTATTGCTCAAGGCTTGATTCGGCTCCGGCTGTTCGTTTTTCCAGGTTATCGATTCTTGCAGAAAGGCTGTCTTTGAGATCGGAAAGACCGGTTTCGAGGTTGTTTACGGATTTCTCAATTTCCTTAATTGTTTTGCTGTTTTCTTCCACTCTGTTTTCGGTCTTGTGAATCCTGGTTTTTATCTGTTCGGTTTGCTCGCTCATCAACTCGGAAATCGCGTTGAGCCGCTGGTCTATTTGTCCGGAGAGTCCTTGAAAATCGCGTTCTCCTCTGGATGCGACCATGGATTCGAGTTTCTGAATCCTGCCGGAGATGTGGCGATAACCGAAGAAAAGCGCGCCTCCGATTACGAATAATATCAGCAGCCATATAAATACCGGCCGTACAGCCGGACGTTGAGGCTTCGGAGTTTTCCCCCGTTTCCCTTTCGCCGGGGCCTGTTCTTTGGAAGATGTCTCCGGCTCTTCCTCGGTAAAATCGATTTTAAAGCCCCTGGGTCCTTCTTGTTCCATAACGTTGCTTTATTCCCATTCTATGGTACTGGGTGGCTTTGAGCTGATATCGTAGACCACCCGGTTGACTCCTTTGACCTCGTTTATGATCCGGTTTGAAATTTTACCGAGAAGTTCATGGGGCAGCTTTGCCCAGTCCGCGGTCATGGCGTCCACACTGGTAACGGCCCGGATTGCAAGGATGTTTTCATATGTTCTTTTGTCTCCCATTACGCCCACGCTTTTAATCGGCAGGAGAACACAAAAGGATTGCCATAGTTTTTTGTAATACCCTGCTTCCCGGATCTCTTCTATCAGTATAGCATCGGCGGTGCGAAGCACTTCCAGTCTTCTTTGAGTGATTTCGCCGATTACGCGAATGGCAAGCCCCGGGCCGGGAAACGGCTGACGCCAGACAAGTTCCCCCGGCAATCCCAGGGTTTCGCCAAGTTTTCGCACCTCGTCTTTGAACAGATACTTGAGCGGCTCGATGAGCTTGAGCTTCATTTTTTCGGGCAGCCCGCCCACGTTGTGGTGGGACTTGATAATCGAGGTGGGGCCGCCAAAGGCGGAGCGGGATTCGATAATATCCGGATACAGCGTGCCCTGTGCGAGAAATTCGGCATTTTCAATTTCCTGCGCTTCGGCTTCAAAGACATCCATGAAGATTTTGCCGATAATCTTTCGTTTTTCTTCCGGGTCGGTCACGCCATGCAGTGCTGTGATAAATTGCCCGGAAGCATCCACGTAGTCGATATTCATTTTCAGATGCTGTGTGAAAAGCTGCTTTAAGCGGCTTCCCTCGTTTTGGCGCAGCAGTCCGTTGTCCACGAATATGCAGGTAAGCTGTTCGCCTATGGCCTGGTGGATAAGCATGGCGGTCACAGAAGAATCCACGCCGCCCGAAAGTCCAAGGATTACCTGTTTGTCGCCTACGGCTTTCCTGATTTCCTCAACCGCATCTTCTGCAAAGGCTTTCATGGTCCATTCGCCGGTGCAGCCGCATATTGAAAACAGGAAGTTTTTGAGCATCTGTTTGCCCTGAGGCGTGTGCTCGACTTCAGGGTGAAACTGCAGGCCATAAAACCGTCTGATCGGGTCACCTGCCGCAGCCATTGGAGTGTTTTCCGTCACGGCAGTCACTTCAAATCCCCCGGGCAAACCGGTAATTAAGTCGCCGTGGCTCATCCAGCAATGGGTTTGTTGATCAATGCCGGCAAGAAGCGCATCCTCCTTCTGGATATGCAGCCTGGCAAATCCGTATTCCCGTTTTTCCGCCCTTGAGACCGTGCCGCCAAGCGCATCAATCATAAACTGCATGCCATAGCAGATACCCAGCACAGGCACTCCCAGTTCAAAGATTTCCGGGGATGTCCGGGGGCTGTTTTCTTCGTATATGCTTGCCGGACCGCCTGATAAAATTATGCCTTCAGGGTGAAGGGATTTGAGACGATCCATATTAATGTCCGGCGGCTCGATCTGGCAGTAGACATTCTGTTCGCGGACTCGGCGGGCGATTAGCTGATTGTACTGGGAGCCGAAATCAATAACTATGATCATGTTTTTCCCCGGATTCCGATGGAGCGAATAAGGCAAAGTGTGCAAACCAAGCAAATCATTTGATTAAACAAAATTAATATGTTAAAGCATCCCAAAAATGTCAACGGCAATTTTTAAAAATAGTGGTAAAATAGGATTTTAAAGGCTTGATCGTCCAGATCTATGAAATTCAGACCCCCCGGGAGGCCGAAAAAATGATTTTCCTGGGGGTTGACCATATCGGAAGTGTCCTGACAGAGTCGGATAATTTAAAGCAGTCCGAACTGCGCGAAACCGTTTCCCTTGTAAAGAAAAGCGGTGCAAAAAGCAGCCTGATTCCGCTTACAGACGATATAGACCTTATCAGTTCCGCACTGGACTATTACAGGCCTGATATCGTGCACCTCTGTCAGAGCGTGCTTGATGCCCCCGGTCAGTGGGAGCCGATTTGCGGCCGTTTACTGTCGATGCAGGCTACAATAAAAGAGCGATTTCCCCGTATAGCTATCATGCGTTCTATTCCCGTGCCTCCTTCGGGAGAGGGTAAAGATCTGCCTGTTTTTGAAGTGGCCAGCCATTTTGAGCCGCTTACTGATTATTTTCTCATCGATACCCTGATGATGGAAGGCGGAACTGTTGCGGGGCAGCCGGAAAGCGGCTATGTGGGGATTACCGGCCGGACATGCGACTGGAGAACAGCAGCAGATCTGGTCTGCCGTAGTACAATTCCGGTTGTTCTGGCAGGCGGGCTTTCACCGGATAATGTTTATGCTGGTGTATGGGCTGTCCGGCCCGCCGGAGTGGACAGTTGCACTCTTACTAATGCGGTTGACGAGACCGGTAAGCCGGAGCGGTTTAAAAAGGACCCCGACAAAGTTGCCCGGTTCGTGGAAGAGGCCCACAAAGCGGGGCGTGAAGTTGAAAGTTGAAAGGTGAAAGGTGAAAGAGATCGGTTTTTTTCTTGAAGCTTGCAGCTTGTGCCTTGAAGCTTAAATTTTATAAAGCCGTTAAAATAATAGATTTTCAAAAACTTGAAAAATTTGAATAAAACAGGAGAGTTCCGATCATGTACGAAAGTGGTGATCTAAAAAAAGGCCTGAAGATAGAAATCGACGGCGAGCCCTATGAAATTGTGGGTTTTGAGTTTGTTAAGCCCGGCAAGGGTCAGGCTCTTTACAAGTGCAAGCTAAAGAACATGATTACCGGGGTACAGTTTGACAAGACCTACCGATCAGGAGAAAAGATCAACAAGGCGGATCTTGAAGAACAGGAGATGGAATACCTGTATACCGACGGTGATCATTATTATTTTATGAATACCACCACCTATGAACAGGAATCCATGCCGGCCGGGCAGCTGGGCGAATCGGTTAAGTACTTCAAGGAAAATACCGTCTGCAATGTGCTTCTTTTCCAGGGGCGGCCGATAGGGGTTTCTCTGCCCAATTTTATAGAGCTGCGGGTTGTCAGTTCCGATCCCTGGGTCAAGGGAGATACAGCCTCGGGAGGATATAAACCCGCAGAACTGGAAACCGGCCTGGTTGCACAAGTGCCCCCATTTGTAGAAGAAGGTCAGAAAATCCGCATTGATACGCGTACCGGCCAGTATGTGGAGCGCGTAAAGGGGTAATTCCTGCCGCCCATATCCAGCAGTTTCCGGTGAATTCTTCAAGCGGCTTTAGTCGAAATATATAGTCTTTTTTTCCGATTTCTTTCGCACCTATCGAAATCGGGATCGGGATCGATAAAGAAGGTCCTGTTCCCCGGAAATTGCTGGCCCATATCATTATCTCTTGACAAGTTGTATTTCAGCTTGCTACTGAATGAATATTCATTCAATGAATGAGCGTTCATTCAGTCATTGCGGGCTTTTTACGAAACCCTCAATAAAAGGAGCGGTTTATTACACCCTGAAAGGCGAAAAAGGCGAAATGGATCAGGGCAACGCCAAATATAATCGGATTCTGGATGCAGCTATAAAAGTTTTTGCAGAACAGGGTTTCTACCAGGCAACCATATCCCAGGTGGCAAAGGAGGCCGGAGTTGCAGACGGGACCATATACCTGTATTTCAAGAACAAGTCTGATATTCTTTCCAATTTTTTGAGCTACAAGACCCGCATGGTTTTTGACCGTTTCAGGCAAGCGGTTGATAATGCCGACAATGCAGAGGAAAAGCTTAAGAGTCTTATCGGGGTTCATCTTGCCGATTTTCAGAAAGACAGGGATATGGCGGTGGTGTTTCAACGCGAAGCCCTGCTGGCACGGTGTATAGATGAAGAAGACCTTCGGAAAATTATAAAGATGTATACGGATATCCTGGAGGACATACTCAGGCAGGGACAAAAAGAAGGCACGATCCGCGGGGATATGCATATAGGCCTGGCCAAGAGATTTATCCTGGGAGCGGTAAACGAAATAATCAATACGTGGGTGGTCACGGGTAAGGTGGCCGGCGGGGGTGAACTTGCGGATATGGCGGGGCCGCTTGTGGATCTTTATTTCAAGGGTATCGGTAAGGAATAAACATCAATATAATTTTATAAACGCTTTCCGGGCAACAAGAGGGGGACTTATGGCACAGCAAATTTCGGATCGTCATGACATTGATTTTGTTTTGCACGAGCAGTTGAATGTCGCAGAATTCAGCAAACATGAAAAGTATGCGGAATTTAACAGACAAACAATTGACCTGATCGTCAACGAAGCGCGGAATCTGGCGGTAAAAGAGATTTTGCCCACCCGCAAGGAAGCCGACGAGCAGGGCTGTATTTACGACAAGGGCACGGTCAAGGCTCCCGAGGCATATAAGCGGTTGTTTAAACTTTTAAAGGAAGGCGAATGGACGGCCATGCCGGAAGATCCCCGGTGGGGCGGCCAGGGCATGCCCAGAAGCGTCTCCATGGCTGCTGCGGAATATTTTAACGGCGCGGATTACTCCTTTATGATGTATATGGGTTTGACCGAAGGCGCCGGCAGACTGGTGGAAAATTTCGGTACGGATCGCCAGAAAAAGCTGTTTTTAAAAAACATGTATACCGGCAGATGGACCGGCACAATGCTGTTAACCGAGCCCGTGGCTGGATCCGACGTAGGGCGGCTGGAGACAAAGGCAGTACCGCAGGCCGACGGCACCTACAAGATAAAGGGGCAGAAGATTTTTACCTCCAGCGGCGAGCACGACCTGGCGGAAAACATCGTGCATCCGGTTCTTGCACGCATTGAGGGGGCTCCCGCAGGTACCAAAGGGATATCCCTGTTTCTGGTGCCTAAATACAGAGTCAAGGAAGACGGGAGCCTGGGTGAGTTAAACGATGTAAACTGCCTCGGCATCGAGAAAAAGATGGGCATTCACGGAAATTCAACCTGCACGCTTAGCCTTGGCGACAAGGACGAATGTATAGGAGAGCTGCTGGGCGAAGAAAACAAAGGCATGCGTGAAATGTTTCTTATGATGAACGGAGCCAGGCTGTTGGTGGGCATGCAGGGCTTTGCCTCAGCCACTGCTTCCTATATCAATGCCGTAAATTATGCCAAGGAACGTACCCAGGGCCGTCACCTGACCAGGATGAAGGAAAAAGACGCGCCTGCAGTGCCCATTATCCAGCATCCGGATGTGCGTCGCATGCTTTTGACAATGAAGGCATATGTCGAAGGTATGCGCAGCCTGCTTTATTATACGGCATGGTGCGAGGACAAAGCCGATGTTGTAGACGATGAAAAAGAAAAGGAGAAGTACTACGACCTGATAGATCTGCTGATCCCGATCGCCAAAGGGTATGTAACCGACCGGGCTTTTGATATCTGCAACCTGGGCATGCAGGTCTACGGCGGATACGGATATATTAAGGAATACCCGCAGGAACAGCTTGTGCGCGACTGCAGGATAACAATGATTTATGAAGGAACCAACGGCATCCAGGCCATGGATCTTCTTGGCCGCAAGCTGGGCATGAAAAAAGGCAAGCTGGTTATGGATTTAATGGGCGAGATTAACGCCACCATTAGTAAGGCAAAGGAAGGGGAAAGGGTAAAGCCTTACGCCGAATCACTGGAAAAGGCTTTAAACAGGCTCGGCGAGGCCGCCATGCACCTGGGCAATACCGCCATGTCAGAAAAGGTCATGGATGCGTTTGCCTATGCCTATCCTTTTATGGAAGTGAGCGGCGATGTGGTTATGGCCTGGATGCTTGTGTGGCGGGCATCAATAGCTGAAAAGGCGCTGGAAAAGGCCAAAAAAAAGGATGCGGCCTTCTACGAGGGCCAGATCAGGAGTGCACAGTTTTTCTGTAACACTGTTCTGCCGACAACACTCGGCAAGATAAATGCGATTATGGCCACCGACGGGGCAGCGTTGGAAATCGATGAAGCATCCTTTATCGGATAGCACCGGGAAAGAAAATTTTCTTGACCGGGGATTGATTATTGGCTATTTATGAGAATTCATTCATGAATATATTTAGCAGCTTGTCCGGCTATCGGGAAAAGGCGTAATACAGAGAATATTGAGCAAATGTTAGAAATTGCAAGAAGAAAGGAGACGGGCCGCCTGTTATGGAACACGCGTTGATCTCACCTGCAGCATATGCCATATTCGGCATTCCTGCAGTGATTTTTTCCATCATAATCCCGATTGCTGCGGCCGCCCTTTTTGCCTATATCATCGCCAAGCGGCTTGCCCCGCTCGTCATGGCCAGGCCGGACTACAGATTCGACCGCCCTGGCCGGCGGGTTTTCAATGTAATCAAGTTCTGGCTGGGACAATGGAAGCATCCTCGTTACATGGTGGCAGGCGTGATTCATATCGTGATATTTTTCGGTTTTATCATCCTGTCGATACGTTCAGCCGAAATGGTTATAAAAGGCATTTCCGAAGGATTTGTGTTTCCGGGCTTAAATACCTGGGCCGGAGACATCTATTATGCTCTGAAAGACTATGCCGCAACAGCCGTGTTCATAGCCGTTGTTGCAGCATTTGTGCGCCGCGTCTTTTTTAAGCCTGAAAGATATACCTATCCCGAGTCCTATCCCAGGAATCATACCTGGGAAGCATTGTTGGTGCTTGGCTTTATCGCGATTCTAATGGTTGCCGAAAGCCTCTACGAAGGCGCGGCGGTTGCAGCCCAGGTACAGGCGGGACTGGAGTCTGATTTTCTTGCCCCGGCGACTCTTGCGTGGTTTTTTAAGGTCCTGATGCTCGATTCCGCCAATTCAACCCTGCAGGGTGCCCATATTATTTCCTATTTTGTTCATGATATCGTATTTTTCACGTTTTTGTGCTTTCTGCCGCTTGGCAAGCATTTTCACGTGCTTACCTCCATATTCAACGTCTATTTCATGAGGCTTGACAAAGGTAATATCAGGCCGGTGCGCTACGGTGTCGGCGATGAGGCCCTGGATACGCTGGAGACCTTCGGCGTAAAAACTTATCAAGACTTTACCTGGAAGGACATTCTGGATTTCTACACCTGCGCGGACTGCGGCCGATGTTCTGACAACTGCCCGGCAAACGCCGTGGGCCGTCCGCTGTCGCCGCGGTTTATTTCGCTTAAGGGAAGGGATTACACATTCGACCATTTCCCGGTATTCGGTGATTTTCTCAAAACCGATGAAAACATCGCAGGTACTGTCTACTCGGAGGACGAGATATGGTCATGCACTACATGCGGCGCATGCGAGCGGGAATGTCCCATAGGAAATGAGTACATAAATAAGATCGTGGATATGCGCCGGGCGATGGTAGAGGACGGAAATGTGCCCCAGTCCCTGCAGAAGCCTCTGCAGTGCCTTGAAAAACGGGGAAATCCCTACGGCAAGATGGAAAAAAAACGCGCGGACTGGACCAGGGAGCTTGCAGAAGAATTCGAGGTCAAGGTGCTCGAGAAAAAGGGCGGTTCCGCTGACACCCTGTATTTTGTCGACAGTGTCAGCGCCTATGACGAAAGGATGCAGTCCGTTGCACGGGCAACCGCGCGGATTTTAAATTTCGCAGGCATCGATTTCGGAGTGCTGGGCAAGAACGAAAAAGATTCGGGCAACGAAGTAAGGCGCTTCGGTGAAGAGATGCTTTACCAGGAGCTTAAAGATCAGAACATAGAGGCCATTTTAAACTCCGGTGCTGCCGGAATCGTGACAGCAGATCCTCATGCATACAACGTGATTAAAAATGACTACAACAGCGGTGATCTGCCGCCCATTGAGCACATCTCCCAGTTTCTCTGCCGTAATATCAAAAACGGAAAAATCCGGCTGGGCGGTCCTGGCGAAGAGGCAGGCCAAAAGGTCTATACTTATCATGACCCCTGCTACCTTGGCCGGCATAACGATATATATGATCAGCCGCGCGATGTGATAGACGCCATAACGGGGGTTAACAGGGTGGAGATGGCAAGGAGCCGCGACCGGTCTTTCTGCTGCGGCGGCGGCGGTCTGATGCTTTTCTATGAGGCCCGGGAAGACGAGCGTATGGGTGTGCGCAGAGTAAAAATGGCGCGGGAGGCCGGAGCAAACGTAATTGTCACGGCCTGTCCCTTCTGTCTTGCCAATATAGAAGATGCCATCAAGGTGGCGGGCCTCGAAGGAGAGATGGAGGCCATTGATCTGTGCGAGCTTGTGGTTCAGCATATTGGAAGTTAACAAACAGGTAAGTCGGAGGAATATATGGAAATTTTGGTGTGTGCCAAACGGGTTCCCGACACCGCGGAAAACGAGATCGAGATCAATTCTGCGGGAAATGACATCAAAAGAGACGACTTGGTGTACTCGGTCAATGAATGGGATAATTACGCGGTGGAAGAAGCCATTCAGATCGTGGAAAAGCACGGCGGCTCTGTGACCGTTGTCACCGTGGGCGACGATGAGTCTGAAGAGATTCTGCGCCGCGAGATGGCCATGGGCGCGGAAAACGGCATTTTGTTAACAGACGAGGCCTTTGAAGGTTCCGATGGAAAAGGAATTGCCGCGCTGCTCAAGGCTGCGGTTGAAAAGGGCAACTATGATCTGATTATGACCGGCGCTCAGGCGGACGAGGGATACGCTCAGGTAGGGGGCATGCTGGCTGCCATGCTGGATTATCCATATGCTTCTCTGGTCAACAAGATCGAAGTCGGAGACGGCAAACTCACGGTGGGCCGTGAGATAGAAGGCGGCAACATTGAAATAAATGAAATTGAACTGCCTTGCGTGCTCTCCATTCAGACCGGCATTAATGAACCTCGCTATGTAGGCATCCGCGGTATCCGGAAAGTTGCTTCCGTGAATATCCCGGCCATGGGCGCATCGGATCTGGGCATAGACCCGGCTTCAGTGGGAGCGGATGCAGCCGGGGTCAAGCGCATCGACTACTTTGTGCCCGAAATGGGCGAAGGCGCGCAAATGCTTGAGGGCAGCGATGATGAGATCCTCGAAAAACTTATTGAACTCTTAAAGTCCAAAGGAGGGATAAAGTAATGGCCCGGATCTTTGCATATATACTTCATTCAAACGGCGAGCTCGATGATTCGGCACTGGAGCTGCTTGCCGCAGCCAAAAGGATAGACCCTGATGCGGATGTGACCGCGATTGTCACCGGCAGCGGCATCGACGATGTCTGCGGCAAGGCGGCCCAATCCTATAAGACCGTGTGGAAAATCGATAATGAGGCGCTTTCCTACCCAAACGCCGAAGTGGTGCGAAAGGCTCTTGTTAATATACTGCCGGCAGACAGCATAGTGCTGCTGCCGCACGATCATTTCGGAATGGACCTTGGTCCCGGGCTTTCCATTAAGATGGATTCGTCATTTGTTTCAGACGTTGTCGACATTGAAAAAGTTGAAGGAAATACTCTCAAGGTGATCCGCCAGGAATTTACCGGCCAGGTAAGCACCCACGTGCACTGCGATATTTCCTCGGGCGCTGTGGTTAACATGCGGCCCGGGGTTTGCCAGCCTGCAGAAGGTCAGGCCGGGGAAGTTGTTGACAAGTCCGGAGAAGCCGGCGATCTGTCCGCAAAGCGCAAGTTTGTCGAAATTCAGGAAGCAGAGGCCGGTGAAGTGGATATCACCAAGTCGGACGTGCTGGTTTCCGTTGGCCGCGGAATTGAAGACGAGGACAACCTGGAAATCGTATTTGAGCTTGCCGGGGCAATGGGCGCAGACGTATCATGTTCCAGACCCATCGTGGACGCCAAGTGGCTGGAAAAAGCCCGGCAAGTCGGCACATCCGGTAAAACCGTCAAGCCCAAACTCTATATGGCACTGGGCATTTCCGGCTCATTTCAGCACGTGGGCGGAGTGAAGGGAAATCCCTTTATAGTGGCGATAAACAAAAACCCCAAGGCCCCGATCTTTCAGGTGGCGGATGTGGGTGTGGAAGCAGACATCCTGGAGTTTGTGCCGGAACTTACCGAAAAGATCAAAGAGCTATAGGATTTAAAACTTTCACCTATGGTGGAGAACCCTGAAAGCAGCAATTCTCGGTGAATTATTATCAGGTTGTTGTTATGCAGACTCAGTCTTATCGTGATCGGTATCGAAATCGATTCCGATCACGACCCCGATTTCGATACCGATAAGACTGCGGAAAAAACCAGAATAGGATTTATTCCCGTTATTTTTCTTGCCTCCTTTCAGGAGGCCGCCTGGGCCAACGCGCTAAGCGGGTGGAGAATCACTTGCTTGTCCCGTAGAATTTCATAATGTATTCCCTTACCATACGCCGGGCAGAAAACTGCGGTGCACAGCTTTTAATGGTTTCCTTCATGATCCTGACCCACTGATGGGGGACCCCGTCTTCATCTGCCTGGTAGTATTTTGGTATGATTTCTTCTTCCAGCAGCCGGCAGAGCTGGTCTGCGTCCTCGTTGTTTCTATCCTGTTTTTCCGCTTCGTTTCCAAAGTTCCAGCCATTTTTCCCGTTAAAGCCTTCCAGCCACCATCCGTCCGGAATGCTAAGATGCGGGACACCGTTAATTGCGGCCTTTATTCCGCTTGTCCCGCTGGCTTCCATGGGCGGTACGGGGGTATTTAGCCATACGTCCACCCCGTGAACCATGTACTGGGCAAGGTGCTGGTTATAGTTTTCTATGAAGGCCACCCGCCCTCCGAGTTCATTGCTGCGGGCGAATTCAAAAATCCTGTGGATCAGTTCATGTCCTTTTGCATCATCGGGATGGGATTTGCCTGCAAAAATGATTTGGACAGGCCGCCACGGATTGTGCAGCATCTTTTTTAATCGTTCAAGGTCTGAAAATATAAGATCCGCTCTCTTGTATTCGGTAAACCTCCTTGCAAAGCCAAGCGTTAACACGGATGGGTCAAGCATGGTGCCCATGCCCGTTATCTGGAAGGGATCCGTATCCCCGGAATACCATCGGCTTCTTGCCTTGTGGCGGATGTGGTCGATCAGCTTGAGTTTTAACCAGTAATGGGTCTGCCACAGCTCCCTGTCTGGTATCTCTTCAATGAACTCCCATATAGCCGGGTTGTCATGGGCGTTATACCAGCCCTCTCCAAAATACCTGTTATACAGAAGCCGGATTTTCGGCTCAAGCCAGGTTGCAAGATGAACCCCGTTGGTAATATGATCAATAGGTATTTGTTTTTCCTCGCTCTCCGGCCACAGAGCATGCCACATGTGTCTGGTTACCTCTCCGTGCTTGCGGCTGACAGCGTTGCTTTTTCCGGATAGTTTCAAGGCGAGCACAGTCATGTTGAATCCTGCATCCGGCCGCTCCGGGTGCCTGCCCAGGTCCATGAACTCTTCTTTGCCAATACCCAGTTTGGGCCAGTAAGTCTGGAAATATTTTTCTATAAGTTCGAACGGAAACACGTCATGGCCGGCCACCACCGGTGTATGGGTGGTAAAAAGGCTCATATCCCGGATTCTCTGCTTTGCCCGGTCAAAATCATCGCCCTGTTCAACGAATTCGCGCAGTTTTTCAAGAAGGGCGAAAGCCGCATGACCTTCGTTCAAGTGAAGCATGCCGCACTTGGAGCCTCGGGCTTTAAGCACCTTGGAGCCTCCAATGCCCAGTACTATTTCCTGTAAAAGCCTTTTTTCCCGATCACTTGTATAAAGCTGCTGTGAAATGGATCTGAACCTGGGATCGTTTTGTTCAATATCCGTATCCATTAGAAGCAGGCTTACTCGACCTACTGAAACTTCCCATATTCCAGCCTCCACCGGCGTATGGTTAATATAGGGCACCGATATCCTGAGCTGCTCGCCGTTTTCATCCAAAAGCCTGTTGATGGAAGCCGCTTCCCTGTCCATCGGCTGGGTGTGGTTGTCCTGCCATCCATCCCTGTTGATAAACTGGCGGAGATAGCCGGCAGGATACATAAACCCTATGCCTATGATAGGTACGGCCAAATCACTGCATTCCTTGAGATGATCCCCCGCAAGAAAACCCAGGCCGCCGGCGTAAAAGGGCAGAGATTCGTGGAGTCCGAATTCCGCGGAAAAGTAGGCAATGTGTCCGTAATCCTCATCCTGGGGGGTTCGGGGCCACAGGGGCGTTTCATTTAAATACCGATTGAAGTGATACATTACCAGGTTGTAATGGCGGATGTAGTTGGGGTCTGTAGCGGCATTTTTCAGGATCTCAGAAGACAGGTGCCTTAACATCAGATCAGGATTGTGCCCGCTTTCTTTCCAGGCCTGCCTGTCCAGCATTTTAAAAAGCATTCTGGCCTGCGGGTTCCAGCTCCACCACAGGTTTTCAGCCAGGTCTTCCAGCCCATTTAATTGTTCGGGCAGATTGGGGAAATCGCGGTTTGGATTCTCTGATACGCTCAATTACCGATCCTTTTATTCAGGGTTTTTGTTGACTTTATTTGATGGTTTCGTAAAAAGTCGGATTTCTTCGCTCAGATGCCGCTCAGAAACGATTTTTTACGAAGGCATCTTATTTGTCTTTCAAAGAATAGATTTGATTATTTAAAAAGTCAAATACATGACAAGCCGAAGGCTTCTGTTTCCCCGCGGGGGTTAAAGTCTCCAAACTTCGGTTTTGTTTTTCCGGGCATTTCAGTATTGAACAAAGGCGCCATGATAATTTGCCACATTTGCCACGAAATGTTTTGACCGCCTGTTTTGGGTTGAAAGCAAAAGATTTTAATTTTAAATATTATTTTGAAGTATTGACAGAGTCATAAGCAATAGATTTTCAACAAAACCACCAGGGAGTGTTTTTACTTAAAAGACGGGGTTTTCATAAAGGAGCGGGTTTTGGACAAGTCACCGGATACGCTGATTAAAAACGGTATCGTTGTAACCGTAAACCGGAATTTTGAGATCATAGAAAACGGCGAGGTTGCAGTCAAAGACGGCATCATAGTTCATGCGGGCAGTGCCGGAAGCATAAATGAAGAGGCAGCCGGCCGGATAATCGACGCTGAAGGCGGGATAGTAATGCCGGGGCTTGTAAACACGCATACCCACCTTCCCATGTCGCTTTTCCGGGGTCTTGCAGACGACCTGCCGCTTGAGCAATGGCTTACCCAACATATTTTTCCTGCGGAATCAGCCCATATAAATCCCGGGACGGTCAGGGCGGGCACCCTTCTGTCATGTGCTGAAATGCTTCTTTCCGGTACTACAACCTGCTGCGACGGGTACTTTTTCGAAAATGCGGTTGCAGAAGCTGTGGAAGAGGCTGGGATAAGAGCGGTTTTGGGACAGGGTGTCGCGGATTTTCCCACGCCGGATTCCCCTGATCCGGCCAGGAGCCTGGATGCTGCAATGGAGTTTGTCAATGGCTGGAAAAACAGAAACGGTCGCATCAGGCCTTCGATTTTCTGCCATTCGCCTTATACATGTTCGGCCGGTACCCTTCGGCGTGCAAAGAAGGCCGCAAGCGAGGCGGGAGTGCTGTTTCAGATCCATGCGGCAGAGACGGAGAGCGAGGCGGAGCTTTCCGGTCTTGACAAAGACGCATCCGTGATAAAGTATCTGGCGGATTTGGGCGTGCTTGATGAAAATACTCTGGCTGCTCACTGCATCTGGATCAATGCTGTGGATATTGCCACCCTGCACGACCTGAGAGTCGGGGTTTCTCACAATCCGGAGAGCAACATGAAGCTTGCTTCCGGGATTGCACCGGTACCGGCGCTTATCAGTGCCGGGGTCACAGTGGGCCTGGGCACGGACGGGTGTGCTTCAAACAATAATCTGGACATATTTGAGGCCATGGATTTTACAGCAAAGCTCCACAAGGCTTCGACAGAAGATCCCACCGTAATGGATGCGGAAACCGTTGTGCGAATGGCGACTATTGACGGTGCCCGCATCCTTGGTTTGGACCGGCTTGCGGGATCATTAGAGGCGGGCAAAGCGGCGGATATAATTATTATTAATACCCGCGGGCCTCACCTTAACCCTATGTATCACCCGGAATCTCACCTGGTCTACTCCGTGCAGGGCGCAGACGTTTCACATGTAATGGTTGGTGGAGAACTTCTGGTTTCAGAAGGTCGGCTGGTGAATATGGACCCGCAGGCCATAATGTCGGAAGCCTCTGAAATAGGCAAAGAAATCATGCGAACCGACTGAAATCGGATATTGAATAAAGGAGCGTTATGGGGAATGCTGATTTAATAGCTGTTGCCGGGGGTGCGCAGGCGGCCGACCTTCTGCTCACCGACGCCAGGATCGTAAACGTATTTTCGGGCGAGATCATTGAAAGCAATATTGCGGTTGCGGGCGGGCATATCGCAGGAATCGGCGACTATGAGGCCGAGCGGACCGTTTCAGTAAGAGGCGGTTATGTAGCACCGGGTTTTATTGATTCCCATGTGCATATTGAAAGCAGCATGACCGGTGTTTCGCAATTCGCCCGGGCGGTTGTTGCCCGCGGCACCACAACCGTGGTGGCAGACCCTCATGAGATCGCAAACGTGCTCGGCACGGACGGGATCGCCTGGATGCTTGCTGCTGCTGAAAACCAGCTTATGAATATCTATTTCACCCTGCCCTCGTGCGTGCCTGCAACAGACATGGAAACCGCCGGAGCAAAGCTGGATGCACAAACCCTTATGCCCCTTTTGACGCATGAGCGAATCATAGCCCTGGGCGAAATGATGAATTTTAAAGGTGTAATCAACCGGGTCCCTGGCGTGTTGGAGAAAATCGAGGGAGCAGCCGCTCATCACAAGCCGACAGACGGCCATGCCCCGGGGCTTTCCGGAAAAGACCTTGCCGCCTACCTTGCAGCCGGCATTTCAAGTGACCATGAGTGCACTTCCGCCAGGGAAGCTATGGAGAAACTTCGGGGCGGAATGCACATTATGATCAGGGAGGGTACAGGAGCCAAAAATCTGGATGCCCTTCTTCCCATTGTAAATGATAGCACCTCCGCCAGGATTATGTGGTGTACCGATGACCGGCACGCAGAAGACCTTCTCGCGGAAGGGCACATAAACTCCCTTATTAAAAGGGCTGTAAAAGCGGGAATAAACCCGGTAACCGCCATTCGCATGGCCACCATTAACCCCGCAGCCTATTTCGGACTGCACAGACTGGGAGCAGTCGCTCCGGGACGGCGTGCCGACCTGGTAGTTATAAACGATCTTGAGGATTTCGAGGTAAGAAGCGTATACTGCGCCGGACAGCCCGCGGCCGAGAGGGGAGAGGTTCCGGAGACCGCTTTGAGAAAAGACCCTGACACGTATCGATCATCAATGCATGTACGCCGAGAGACCCTGGATTTCCGGGTGCGGGCCGGAGGCAGATCAGTTCGCGTTATAGGCGTGTCTCCCGGCAGTATTATTACCTCGCATCTGGTAATGCCCGCCCGGATCGAGCAGGGGGAAGCAGTGTCGGATATAGAGCGCGATATGATCAGGCTGGCGGTTGTGGAGCGTCACAGGGCCACGGGCAATATCGGCCTGGGTTTTGTTTCGGGCTTTGGGATTCGATCCGGGGCTATTGCGGGCAGCGTTGCTCATGATTCGCACAACATCATAGTTGCCGGTGTAAAAGATACTGATCTGAGGGCGGCGGTGGAGGCGGTCATAGGCATGGGCGGCGGGCTGGCTGTGGTAAAAGAAGGGCACGTCACGGCATCGCTTGCGCTTCCCATAGCCGGGCTGATGTCTGATCTGTCGGTAGAAGAGGTTTCAGAAAAAACGGCAGAATTAAACCGGGCTGCCTCAGAACTGGGAACGGAATTGCCTAATCCGTTCATGAGCCTTTCTTTTCTTGCACTGCCGGTCATCCCCGAGCTTAAACTAACGGACCTGGGGCTTTTCGATGTCGGCCGCTTTGCCCATGTTTCACTGTTTTCCGATTGACAACTTTGAGAGTTTTGTAAAAACAGAAAATTTATGATCGTTCACGTGGACATGGATGCGTTTTTCGCTTCTGTAGAAAAACTGGACAACCCCGAACTGGCGGACAAGTGCGTGATAGTCGGCGGGATTTCGGATCGCGGAGTGGTTTCTGCCGCCAGCTACGAGGCCAGAAAATTCGGAGTGTGTTCGGCCATGCCCATGTACAGGGCCCGGCAACTGTGCCCCCGCGGGGTTTTTCTTGCGCCCCGCGGGAGTCGTTACAAGGAAATCTCCCGGGTTGTAATGGATATACTCGGTTCGTTTTCTCCTTTGGTGGAGCAGGTTTCCATTGACGAGGCATATCTGGACATCTCGGGCTGCGAACATCTTTTCGGGACCCCCCGGGACATCGGCGGTCGCATTAAGGAAAAAATCCGCGAACAGACCGGGCTTACCTGTTCGGTGGGAATGGCGCCTTACAAGTTTCTGGCCAAAATTGCCTCTGATATGGAAAAGCCCGACGGGCTGGTGGTGATTTCTCCTGACGAGGCGGCCGGTTTTATAGAGAGTCTTCCGGTCGACAAAGTGCCCGGCGTGGGGCTTGTATCAGGCATGGCGCTTTCGCGTATGGGGATTACCACCTTGGGGGATGTTAAGAAATACGGGGAAACAGTACTGGTCCGACGTCTGGGAAAATTCGGCACAAGGCTTTTCGAACTTGCTTCCGGTATTGATCGTTCAAGTGTTGCACCGACCCGGCCCGTAAAATCGGTCAGCTCCGAGAAAACCCTGGCTGCTGATACCCGGGACAAAGAATATTTAAAGACATACCTTCTGGAACAGGCGGAAGACGTGGGTACCCAGCTCCGGCAAAAAAATCTTCGTGCCAAAACCGTGTTTATCAAGATAAAGCTTTCTGATTTTACCCAGGTAACCCGTCAGGCGTCTTTGGAGTACATGAGCCATTCGGCTGAAATGCTATATACGGCTGCATCCGGACTGCTTGAGGCATATCATCCGGACAGGCCGGTGCGCTTAATCGGTCTGGGAGCAACGGATTTGATTGATTCGCAAACCCCTGTGCAGCAGGACCTGTTTTCAGATTCTTCCCGCAGGTGGGAAAAATGGGAAAAGGTTGAATCCGCCCTGGATGCGATACGGCGGAAGTATGGGAAACAGGGGATTGCCCGGGCGGGCGGCTGGAAAGACAAGGACCGTCCGCCCGGAAAAGACAAAAAGTAACGCTATACAATGCAGCCCCCGGAAGCTGTTGTTTTTTTGGCTGACATGGATCAGCATCAGCTTTATTTGCAAATGGAGGAAAACGTGCCGGGCAGTTTCCTGGATCGGCCGGAATGGCAGGAGCTGATGAAAATGAAGAGAAAGCAGGGCTAAACTGCTGCGGTAAAGGAGAGCAGAGACTCAATAAATAACCTGAAGTACTCTGTCGATCCGCTTAAGGCTTTTTTGCATTGCCTTGATGCATTCGGCTGACATGCGTCCTTCCATGGCCAGGTCCAGCAGACGGGAAACACTGCCGTAGAGGCGGTCGAATGCGCTTTTTACGTTCAGGTCTTCGTTCATGGAATTTTCAAAATCAGGCTCCAGTCTTTTGACAAGCTCCAGGGCTTCAGCAGTGTTGCCGGCAGGATGGCGGTTCTGATCTTCGATCCGCCTGACCATGGCCCTGAAAGTATCCACCCTGCCGCGTGCGCAATGAAGGCGGTCCGGATTTAGATTGACAGGTTTTCGGTAATTGCCGTAAATGAGAAAGAATCTTATGTGCCGGGGCGCATAGCCGTGATTTAACAGTTCGTTTAAATATACTATATTGCCGCGGCTTTTCGACATTTTTTTCCCGTAAATCCGAACGTAGCCGCCGTGGAGCCAGAAGTTAGCAAGTTCATTTCCGGATATTCCTTCTACTATCGCGATATTATAATCGTGATGCCTGTAGAGGTTGTCCACACCGCCGCAGCAGATATCGAGTTCCCAGCCCAGGTGTTTGGTTATCATGGCCGGATCCTGTATATTCCATGCAGGCCTGCCCTGTCCAAGCGATGTCTCCCAGTAAATGCCGTCGTCTGACGGACGCTTTTTTTTCCATAGTATAAAATCGCCCAGGTTCCAGCGTTGACCTGGATAGGTGTCTTTTCTGAACCTGATCTTTTTTTCCGGCCACTGACTCATGTCCAGCCCATAGAGTTTGCCGAAATCCTTGAATTTCAGGGGATCATAAAATATGTCGCCTTTATGCCGGTAGGCGAGGCCTTTGTCCAAAAGCCTTTCGATAAGATAGACCGCCTGATCCACTGTGTCGGTGGAACGTGCAATGGTGTGGGGAAGACGAATCTTTAGCGATTTGCAGTCCTGGATGAATTTTTCCGCAACAGGTCCGGTAATTTCCTCCAGAGAGATTCCGAGCTCGTTTGCCCTGGCAATCGCCTTATCCTCCATATCCGTGAAATTTATCAGCCGGTTAACATTGTATCCAAGATGCCCCAGGTAGCGTTCCAGAATGTCTTCAAAAAGAAAAGTTCTGTAATTGCCGATATGCGGCCAGTTGTAAATCGAGGGGCCGCAGGTGAACATTTTTACAGAGCTTCCGGAGTACCTGGGTTCAAACCGCTGTTTTTCACCTGTCATGCTGTTTTGCAGCTGCAGTTCTGCGGGCATAATGCGCAATCCTTATTGTCAATGATGATGGCCGTGCTCGGAGTGACCGCCTGCAATAACATACACAGCTTCGGTGGTTCCGGGATTTTCCAGATAGGCGGTCTGCTCTTCTGCGATGTGAAATGCCTGACCACGCCCGAGTCTTTCCGAGACTGTGCCCGTGACTTCTATATCCCCGGTTGCCGCAAGGACCATTTCCTCGTGTCCCTTGCCAGGCTTGATTTGACGGCCTTTTTCACCGGGCGCAAGCACGCCGTAAATCATGTAGCAGGCATGGCTGCCTGTATGTTCGGCGCCGAAAACAAATTCTCCCTCTTTTGAGTTCAAGGTTTTTTCACGCAGGTTGATTAATTGCGACATACGTTTTCTCCTTGTTTTATGCATCTTGGGTCAGGGAAATCCAGCCGCTTGTAAAGAAGGTAACTCATGGCCGGGCACCCGCCGCGGCAGTCCCGGTAAAAGCGGCATGATTCATTGGGACACTGGTTGCCGGAAAATCGTCTGAAAAACTCGAGTACAGGATGCTTCCAGATTCGGGAAAAATCGTCTTCCAGGATGTTTCCAAGGCAAAATTCCTTATATCGGAAAAAAAGGTAGCAGGGATACACCGAACCGTCGCAAAGTACCGAGAGCTTGGTAGTGCCCGCCGGACACCGCGTTTCCGCCAGTTCCGGATTACTCAGGGTATCAGGGATAAACCCCCCGCAAAAAACTCCTTTTGTCTTCGGATATCGTTTTTTTATCGCCTCCAGATGATATAGGAATGACTCAAAACAAGTGCAGCTTTCAAGATCTTTTTGATCGGCGGCGTCCCTGAAAATAACCCTGCAGTCTATGCCGGGCATTTTGATATATGGATGCATTGTTTTTTCAGCCATCCCCCGGTCTGTAAAAATGGTTTTAATGATCGGCCTGTGCCCGGTGATATATTCATGCAGTCCGTCGGGCATCCGGCCTTCATTAAGGGATATGCCTATGCGCACAGTTTCGCCCTGAAATCTGTTGGATACGGCATTCAGAATTTCAGGCCGGGTGCCGTTTGTGCTGATGGTTGTCATAAGCCCGTTTTCCGAGATGATCCCTATCAGTTCTTCAATGTGAGGGTGCAGGGTGGGCTCTCCGCCGAGTATGTCTATATGTCCGATGCCTGATCTGCGGCATACTGATGCGAGTTTTTCAAACCCTTGGATCGTTATGTCCTGAGTATCCGGCAGTTGGCGGTTAAAGCAGAAATCGCAGGAATAATTGCACCGCAGGGTGGGATAGAACTGTATATACTCCGGAGCTTTAATGGTCGCCCTGTCCACGATCAGCTCCATAGATGCGGCACATTACCGGATCAGGCGAAAAAGGGCCCGGAGCTCTGAAACGGCAGCCGCCTCTGCATTGTAAAAGAAATTCGCAGTCTCTGCATTCAAGCTCGTCAAGCCGGATATGAGACATGTTGCGCCAGCATTTTGCCAGGTTTTCCCGCGCATCGCCAAGTGGACTGTCGCTGTAGAAACCGCACTTTACCGCCTGTCCGTCCGGCATGACCGCCATTAGATGGCGTCCGCAGGCATAACCGTCTGAAGATCCATGATATCCACCTCCAAAAGCATATTCCATAAGCGGAGCCGCTGTCTCAAATGGCACGCAAAGCTCCTGGTGGCCGGCAAGTGCGCCTGTTACTGTCAATATGTCAACCCCCCATTCCACGGCGCCGGCATCTTTGATAAATTTTTGCATCTGCTCGAATTCGCCGAGATTTTCCCTGTGAATCATGGTGGAAAAGGAAATATCAATACCTGCGTTTTTCGCCGCTTTTATGCCGCGTATTAAAGGACCGAAAGTTTTTTCTCCCCGCAGGGCTTCATGGCCGTGCTGCCAGCCGTCCATGCTGAAAACGATTTCTTCGGTCGCCAAACGGCCTGTCTTTTCTTGCGTTACAAGTGTGCCGTTTGTAAACAGTATCCTGCGGATGCCAAGTCCCCGGGTCTGTTCAAGAAAGGCTTCTATGTCGTGGTAGAGCATCGGCTCTCCGCCGGAGACCAGAAGGCGAAGCCCGCCGTTTTCGGCAAACTGCCGTGCTATTTTTTTTGCGTCTTCCAGGTCCATTTCCCGGTCTGCAGGTGGGCCCAGATAGCAGTGCCGGCATCTTAGGTTGCACCTGTGGGTCAGATGGAGTTCAAGATAGCGCAGGGAAGGCGAATCCGCCGTGTCTACGCGAGTCCTGATTTCATCCGGCCGTTCCAGGGCCTCCAGGATTTGTTCTTCTATGCAGTATTCCACAAAATCAGCATCTTCTGTCAGTTCCCTGCCGGTGCGGGTGCCGTTGCACAGCTTTAGAAATTCCAGCGCACGTGCATCGATTTCGTAGAGCTCGTCTCTGGCCGTATGATAAACAAACGGGGTTTCCAGTTTTTTTAATGCGGCCTGCGGGTGGAGACGGAGCCAGGCTTCGCGCCAGTCAATCGCACTCATATGACTTTTTCCACGTCTTTAATGCTGATTGCGTTTTGTTCAATCAGATGGGCAAGCAGAATGTAGCCCCCGCATGGTTCAAGATCCCCGGATGGTTCAGGGGACTGGAAATCGCAGTCTTCGGCGCAGAATTCGCATGCCCGGCACAAAACATGGCCGAGATCCGCCCTGTGCTTTTCCCATACTTCCCGGTCTTTTATAATGTTTCGGATTTCTCCGGGCCCGATGCTGCCGTTTTCATACAGCCTCGCCGCAGCTCTTGCGCCCAGGCAGGCCATCTCCTCCTTTTCGTCTTCTGCGAAAAACATGCACAGCGGCCGGCAGATATAATCTTTGAAATCTGTTTTATACATATTTAACCCGCCATGGACAGGGGATAATAAAAAGCCCGCGCATGAAAAAATGTCCATGCACAGGCTTAAAGAGAATTAGATTTTTCGGTTTTCAGCAGGAACGTTTACATTTGCACAGACCGGTGGGCGTTTTTTTGACTTTTCTGATCTTCATGATACCCCTCCTTTCTTCTTGAAAGTGTTTGGCAGATACACCTGCATTTTTCGGCGGCGCAAAAAACCGCCCCTCGCGTTCGTCGCGATTTTAATAAAAAATTAACAGCTTTCTGCCCGGGTGTCAAATGGTCGGCAAAGGGTTTTTTATTTTTCAACGAATCGGATAGCCACGATTTCGGGTCTGCCGGAAGTCCTCATGGGCGGTCCCCAGGAGCCGGTGCCGGCTGAGGTATACAGATAAGTACCGTTTATTTTCTTTAAGCCGTAATCGTGGCCCTTATAGAGCAGCCGTGTAAGCAGATTTACCGGAAATAGCTGGCCGTGATGGGTGTGGCCGGAAATCTGCAGGTCCGCGGCAAGCTTTCTGTTTAACTCGTAGGAAGTATTCGGCATCCAGTAATTTGCAAAGTGCTGTTCTTCCATGTTGCCCGTGTTTTTTCCCATTTCCGTGGGGGTGTGGAACATGGCGATCCTGATCGTGCCGGTGTCTTTGTCAGCCGAGAAATTGTCTATGTTTGATAAGGCCTCAATGCCCGGGTAGTTTACCCCCACTATTTCCATGCCGTTTATTTTTACCGCTTCGTTGTCAAGCAGCCTGAACGGGGTTTTCTCAATAATCCCAAGGGATTTTTCTATTCCGACATAATGCTCGTGGTTGCCGGTAACGAAAAAGACCCCGTGTTTTGATTCAAGGCTGTAAAGCGGTTCGATATTTTTTTGATACGGTCCGCCCATGCCGTCAAGCAGGTCCCCGGTGATAAGCACCAGGTCCGGGTCAAGGGAATTTACCGACTCTGTTACCCGTGCGGCGAATCCTTTCTTGTAAATGTGGCCCAGGTGTAGATCCGATAGATGCACGATGGTACTGTTTTTCCAGTATTGGGGAAGGTTTTTTACTTCTACTTCCACCCGTTGGATTTTCGGGTGAAAGGAAGCCCACGTTCCATAGATGCTTACAAGCAGAGCAACACCCATTGCCGCCGCGCCCACGGTTTTTGCCGACAGGCCGATTCCGGCCGAACGGGCCGCACCCAGCAGAATCCATGCCGCCGCCACTGCTGCCAGACAATGGATTCCAAAACCGGTCCAGGTTGCGGCAAACCTGTACCATCCGATAGTCCAGAAGTTTTCCCGCCAGTGGATCAGTGAAAACGCGGTGATAAAGGAGAAGCTGAGAATAACCATAGCAGCATATAACAGGATTTTTACCTGAGGCCGGCTGATCTGAAAAAAATGCATGAAGCTTTTGAAAACCGCATAATGCATGCCCAGCATCAGGCAGGCTGCTGCTGCAGGAAACAGGAGGATTTTAAGATTCATTTAACCCACTTATAAGTGTTTTTAGCCGTTTTGCCGCGGCCTATATGTTCCATAGCGGCAGGCCGGTTTCCTCATCGAACTTTCGTTCGAAACATCTCCCGTCCAAGGTCTCTATGAGAATCTCGCATGCGAAAACAATGGTTCCGGTCGCAAGGTGCCCGCCGTAGGCATTGCCGGCTTTATCTGCAAGAGTAATATGGGCGTGAACCATGGGCTCGTTTTCCCTGACGGAAACATTTCCTATCAGGCCGGTGATCTCAAGCGGCTGATCGATTGTAAAAAACCTGTATTCAAGGGTGTTTTGATCATAGTAGCCCAGGCGCGCATATTGAACCGCGCCTATAGCCTCTATGCGAGCCAGCCGGATGTTTTGCCCGGTGCAGGCTGCCGTGATTTCTTCGAGCAGGTCTTGCCCGTAGCCGAGCCTGCCCATGAACAGGTCTCTGGAGTGGACTTTTTCCAGTGTGGGCATATATTTTGCTCCTATTCAACGGTTCTGAATTTTTCCCTGGGCGCGCCGCATACCGGACACTTGTCCGGGGCCTTCTTGTCTGTGACATAGCCGCAGACCTGGCATACCTGGTAGGCTTTTACCGTGTTTTTGATCACTTGATAAATGGCGCGTTCATAAAGCTTGGCGTGAAAAGTCTCCGCATCCCGGGCTTGACCGAAAGTGGTCGCGGCCGCTGTTTCGCCTTCTTCTTCCGCGCTCTTGATAAGCTCCGGGTATTCGTTTTCACTGATGGACTGCTCGCGTTTAAAAGAGTCCATCAGGTTGGTGTCGGTGTCTTTTACGATAAGATCCTTGATCAGGTTTAAGTGGCGGGTGGCATGGACGCGTTCGGCTTCGGCAACGGCGCGGAACAAAAGCGCAATCTGGGGGATCTCTTCTTCCTCCGCCTTTTCGGCATACGCCAGAAGCCTGAAATACGCCTTTGCTTCGCCTATAAAAGCCTTGTAAACATTGTCTTTGGTTTTCTCCTGCATCGTCGCTTCTCCATGGAGTTTTGTTTTCGGGTTTAGGTTTATTTTCCTGCATTCAGTACAAGCTGTTGCCGGGTGTGATCTTTAATCATTTTATCGCTGAACCACCAGTAAAGCTTGTCTCCGTTCATAAAAGCATCCGTCTGGTCCTTTGCATGGTCGTGGAAAAGTCTGCCGGCGATTCCGCAGGGAATAACCGCGGCCACCTTGTCCGGATCTCCAAGGTCGGCAACCATGCGGAGGCTGGCCGAGAGGGTGACATCAAAAGGGTCGGTATAGGAATACATCGCCCTGTAGAGGGTCTCTGCAGATCCGCCCATGGGATGAGTGCCCCCTCCGAGTATATCTTTTAAAAATCCGTCGCGCGCAACAGGGTTTATAAACTCCAGCTTGTGAAGCCTGCCCCACTGCCATTTTTCCGGATCCTCACCGAATTGCTTTTCAAGACCGGACTTTGCCGAAACCGCGGCCCTGTGGAAAATGTCTTCCATGGTTTCGCGCTTTTCGGTGGCTATATCATCAAACCATGATGACCCGCCCGAGAGCACCATCTGCTCAAGCCGTTCTTTCCAAAAATAACCTTTGTCTGCAAAGGTGTCCAAGAGTTCCTTGCCCAGCTCGTCTTCAAAGGTTTGATAAAGAAATTCCCGGTATACGGCATGGAAAAGGGCTGTAGCCACGGAATCCCGGGTTTCCTTGTAATCCCAGTCTGAAAGAATCCCTGACATTTCTTTTGTATCATCGTGGCCGGCAAGGCTTTCAGCCATTACAGGTGCTATTTTTTTGGCCATGAGGTTTTTGATATCGCGCTGAAAAGCCCAGTGATCATCTACCGAAAGTTTCCGCCCTTCTCCCATTAGTTCCCTGAGTCTGCGATAGCGGTATGAGGGGGAAAACTGCGAGGAGATATAATAGGGGTAGTCTTCGGGGACGGTTTTGTGGTTGCAGGTGCCGAGCCATTGTTCTGCAGGGTTGTATTCCTGCGGCATGGCGGGGTAGGGGATCCATTCGGACCAGTTGTCTGTTTCGTTTTCCACCTTCAGGGGTGCAATGCTTTCGCCGTGGGTGCGCACAGGGATGCGTCCTGTGGTCTGCCAGCCTATATTGCCGTGGATGTCTGCGAATACGAAATTGAGCATTATCGTGGTAACGCTTGACAGTGCCTTTTTTACCTGGGCAGTTGATTCTGCAAACATAAGGTCCCGTATCCCCAGCGAGGGTGTCATGGAGTCGAAAGGCGACCATCGCATGGTAATGACGTGCTTTGTATCAAGGCCCTTTAGAACTCCGGATACTACCGGCCCTCTTTTGGTGGAGCGGATTCGGATTTTTTGTTCTCTTGTTTTTCCGGGCGCATCCTTGTCTTTGATCCTTATGGTTTCTGTACGGACTTTAAAGGGTATCGAACGGCTTCCCTCCATGTAATGTTCCGGGTTGTCCGGATCAATGGTTTCAATGTAGAGGTCCTGGGCATCTCCGTAGGAATTGGTTATGCCCACGGCCACGTTAGTGTTTCTGCCTGCGATTATTGCCGGAATCCCCGGTATGGATGCGCCTGCGATTCTTTCTTCGGGCATTATCAGCGCGCACGGATACCAGGGCCCCGGCATGATCCTGGCATCCAGGTGAGTATCATTTGCAACCACCGGTTTGCCGCTCCTGGATCGGGCTGCGGAGACCGCCCAGTTGTTGCTGCCCACCCGGAAGCCTGAATCTGCTTCCATAATGGATTGCAGTTTTTGATCATGCAGAACCTGCCTCCAGTCAATCCCGGCCTGTTTCATGTTGTATTTTTCACCCGTCGGCAGGGCCGCATGTTTTTCCCCGGGATGGGTGTTTACAGGAAAGATTTCACCGGCCTTTTTTGCGCCCAGCTTTTCCACCAGCATCTGCGCGATGATCTCCGTGTTAATATCGCCCGCGCTGTTCCAGCCCATGTAGTAGAGAAGGCAAAGGCTGTCTTCGATCTCCCAGGGCTCGGGTTCTATACCGGCAAGGTTAAACTTCATGTGATGGTCGTCTTTATGGTTAATTATAAATTCGTTTACACCGTCTATATACCACTGAAAAAACTGTTTTGTTCGGCTTGAAAGGATTTGTGAGTGTTTTTCAGCGTTTTTGTAAAAGCCGAGGGTCCGCATCTTTTTATCTGTCTGTATTCCCTTTTCTCCGAGCATCTCCGAGATCCTGCCCCGGCTGACCAGCCTTGAAATCTCCATCTGGAACAGCCGGTCCTGGGCTGTGGCAAAACCCATGGCAAAAAGAGCGTCATGCAGATTTTGGGCGTAAATGTAAGCCATTCCTTTGCCGTCTCTTAAGATGCGGGCATTTTTTTTCAATTGCGTAATTTTAACTTCGCCCTCCGTAATATAGGTGTTGGAATTTATTATTACGAAAATAAAAACAATAAGGGCAATCACAATTACAGCCGCTGCTGCCGCCGCGATCCGGATTTTTTTCATTCGGCTGCTTCCGTTTTTTACCATTTATCTTTTTGTTTTATTTTGTCTTTGTTGTTGCCCCGTCCCTTGTTTTTATTCAGCCCCGGAGGATAATGTTCCACTACTTCGGAGTGATACTTATAAGGTCTGTCGGTATCCATTTCCAGGGTGATATGGTCGCCTATTTCCATGCGGATAGGCCCGGGCAGGCTTGCCGAGACTTCCCACCTGCCGTTACGGTAATAGAAGTATATATCCCTGTGTGTGTCATAATATACCTGGACAGAGGGATAATACCGATATTTTTTGGCCCGGTGCCCGTGAGCCGGAGCCCAGGGCGGCGGGCCTCCGCGGTGCTGCCGCTGTTCATATTTTCTTTCATCCCGGTCAGTACGGCCGGGATCGTGTTCCAGGACAACCCTGGTCCCGGTACAACCGGAAAGAATAAGAATCCCCAGCATCAGAAGCATAGCTGCGGGACGATACCGCGTCTGATTTTTCATTGTCGCTCCTCTCCCGGATTTTTTGTTAACCGGATTGAAATGTTGATTAAGATAGCTGTCTGTCTTATGTTTAATACAAATCTGGTGCTTTTGATATTCGCTTTATTTTGGGTAAGATAATAACAGGGTAAAGAAAATTTCGCAAGACGGATATCAGCGAATATCAGGGGTTTTTAATACAGCGGCGCCCGGATTCCATACGCTGCCGCAGGTGCCAGGATGATTATGAAAGGATAGAAAATGTATAGTTACTTATCGAGCTCGGGATATTGAAGCATATTTGCTTGAACGGTAAAAAGCGCAAGGCATGGAGGTGTTATGTACGCATTGGCTGTAAACGGAAGTCCGAGAAAAGATGGCAACACATACAATCTTTTAAAGGAGGTGCTTGTTCCTATAGAACAGGCGGGCTGGGAGACGGAAATAGTGCAGGTTGGCGGAAAAGAAGTCCGCGGGTGCATTGCCTGCTACAAGTGCTTTGAAAATAAGGACAAGCGCTGCTCCGTTGATAAGGACATGTTCAATCAGGTAATGGAGAAGATGGTTCGGGCCGATGCTTTGATTCTGGGCTCGCCGACCTATTTTACGGATGTGAGCGCCGAGCTAAAGGCCGTGCTTGACCGCTCGGGACTTGTGTCCCAGGCAAACGGTGTTCTTTTCCGCGGCAAGATAGGAGCGGCCGTGGCAGCAGTAAGGCGCGGCGGGGCCACCCATGTTTTTGATACCATCAATCACATGTTTCTTATGTCCCAGATGATAGTGCCCGGCTCCACCTACTGGAACATGGGCATTGGCTTTGATAAGGGCGATGTCGTCGATGATGCCGAAGGTATGAAAAACATGCGTCATCTGGGAGCGGTAATCGCCTGGCTGGGCAAGGCTGTGAAAGAAAATATTGAATCATATCCGCAGCCGTAAGCTTTAAGGCTACGGGTATGATTAAATGAATGTCAGGGAAGGGCAGATGATTTTTAAAGATCTTTCTGCCTGATTTTTTAAAAAATCGCCTGTGGTATTTTACCACAGGCAGATAACTTTCTTTCCCTCCCGGAGTTGCGCCCTTACTTTTTCCATGTGCCGCAGAGGGGCCATCTCCCTTTCAAATTCGTCCATGCTTAAGCCCAGATCTTCTGTGAGATTTTCCGGTGGCGTGGGACCGTTTTTCTTTAGGTAATCAACGATTGCTGACTGCATTTTAGTAAGCGAAGATTCGGTGTTTTTTAGATTTTTAGCGCTGTATACGGCCCATGGGTCGCATGTTTTTGGTTTTGCGGCCATGTCAATGTAGCAGTCCTCGCATACTGTCTGTCCATAGGCTTCCATGGCCTCGTTTTCTTTTATCTCTGCGCCGCATTTCCGGCATTTCATATCCGTGACCTCCAATCGTTCCGTAAAAAGTCGATTTCTTCGCTCAGAAACGACTTTTTAAGATTCTATTAAAATAACAATTTAAGAACAAGTGCGCTGTTTTCAAGGACCGTGTTGTTTTGCCCGTGCCGATGCTGCTCCTATGCCGCATAATACTGCCAGTCCCAGGAAGATAAGGATCATACCCACAGCTTCCCAGAATATGGGGACTTCGCCGAGCTGCAGCCATGCCGCAAGCACTCCCATAACCGGGGTTGCAAGCGTGCCCAGTCCGGCCATGCCTGCAGGCAGCTCCTGGAGTACGAAAAACCATATTGTCCAGCACAGCGCCGTAGCCAGAACAGCGTTGTAGACAAGCGCTGCAATAAAATAGGGCGTCCAGGTTACGGGCTCGGATTCCACGAAAACAGCGATTAACAGCAGAGGCACGGCGCCCGCCATCAGCTGCACGGCGTTTACGGTAATCAAATCCACCCTGACCCGGCCGCGGAAATACTTATTCCAAACCCCGGCAAGCGCCCAGGATAAGCCCGCCAGGGCGGCCAGGATTGTGCTGAACAGGTGGGGGTGAGTCTGCCAGGGATGAAACAGGCAGACCAGGCCGGTAAATGCGAAACCTACAGCCAGCCACTGCCATTTAAAAATTCGTTCCCCCAACAGAGGACGGGCCAGCAGCAGAATCCAGAAAGGCATGGTGTATATTACCATCACGGTTTTGCCGGCCCCGCCGCTTACAAGCGCCCATATTGAAAATCCGAAAAAACCCGTGGTTTGAAGAAAACCAAGCAGCAACACCCCCGGCAGAGAACCAAGTGCCAGGGAGCGGCCTGAAAATACCGCCACCAGAAAAAGCATGGCCCCGCCGATTATCGCACGCATGCTGCCAAAGGCAAAGGGGCCGCAAAAAGCCAGGGCGGTTTTCATCACCACCCAGTTATATCCCCAGAGAAAAGCCAGAATGCCCAATCCGATTACAGGGAGCCATTTTTTTCCGGCCGGCATTCTTTTATGGTCCTTTTTCCGCTTTGTTAAGCGGTCGCGGCAGGTTTTTTGCGACGAAACGTCCGGCCAAAAGCTGCGGGACGCTCCATTGGGTGATATTGGAAAGTGAAAAGCCGGTCCCTGAAATAATGGATCCGGCGGCCATTTTGCCGCTTTCGACCGCAGGTCCGATTCCCTCTCCCATGTCCCGGGTGGCAAGCCCGGCTGCATCCCCTATTAAAAAGGCGTTGCCGTAGCGGGTGTTTTTTGTCGGGCCGTGCAGGTAATAGATATGACCTTTTGGGGAAAACCTGTGGCCGGAAACCAGCCCTTTTCGGGAAAGTTTTCGGATAAATCTGTTCCAGTGGCTGTTAATGGTCTCGCCGCGTTTTTTCAGGGAGGTCAGTTTCCCGCCTATTCCCACGTTTAAGAACCCGTTTTGTTTGGGCACGTACCATGAGTATCCCGGAAGACCGTGTTCAAAAAACCACAGCCTGCACTGCGGGTCATTCCATTGCCAGGAGAATTCTTCCTCCACCGTGGAAATGCAGCGTTGCGGGTCGCGGGGAAGTACTTTCGAGAAAAGCGTTTTGTAAACCGGGCAGTGAGTGCCGCCTGCACCCACCAGCCAGGTGCACTTGTAGCTGTCGTCAATGACGTATTTGCCGTTTTCTATCCGGATGTCTTTGGCGTGGTGCCGGTAGACCGGTACTTCTGCGCGTTTTAAAAGAAAATCATCGAATTCGTATCTGCGGATCGAGTACTGGTGTGTGAATACAGGAAACGGTATTTTTTTTATATAAAAAACAATTCTGCGATAGGTCAGGAGGCTGTGTGGATAGTCTTTTGGGGCCAGTTCAAGATCGGCAAGCACTTTCGGGGTGATCCAGCCGGCGCACAGCTTGGTTCGCGGAAAATTTTGTTTATCGAGCACCAGCACATCAATGCCGTGTTTTTTCAGTTCCCGCGCGCATGTTGAGCCGGCGGGACCGCCGCCTATGATAATGACGGGTGCTTCTACCATTTTATTTCACGAAAGCCGGCAGTTTGGCTGGGCGCGGCCCGGCTTTGTCATCACGATCTGCCATAGTTGAATCGCCCTGGAGCGGAAAGCCCCGGCGGAGCTGAGCAGGTAGAATTTCCACATCCGGTAGAACCGATCGCCGTAGCTTTCTCTGTATTTATGCCAGGACCTGTCAAAGTTTTCATCCCAGACCATCAGGGTTTTGTCATAATCAGGCCCGAAGTTGTGCCAGTCTTCCATTACAAAGATACCCTCCATTGCGTTACCCAACTGGGCAATGGACGGCAGCATGCTGTTCGGGAAAATATAGGTGGTGGTCCAGGCGTTGGCGGTGGTAACACTGGCATTGCCGCCGATGGTGTGGATCAGGGCGATGCCCTCGTCTTTTAAGCACTGGTTTGCCACTTCCATGTAGGTACGGTAGTTTTTGTAGCCCACATGTTCCAGTATGCCTATGGAGACCACACGATCATACGTGCCTGTGGCGTTTCTGTAGTCGTCCAGATAAATGTTGACCGGCAGGCCTTTACACATACGGTTTGCCAGATCCACCTGCTCCTGGGAGACTGTGACACCAGTAACTTCCGCGCCGTATTTTTCAGCAGCATATTTGGCAAAGCATCCCCAGCCGCAGCCAAGGTCCAGTACCTTCATGCCGGGTTCAAGCTCGATTTTCCTGCATACCAGGTCCAATTTGGCTTTCTGGGCTTGGTCAAGATCGGACGCTCCGTTGCCCCAGTATCCGCAGGTGTAAGCCATGCGGGAGTCGAGCATGTCCTGGTAAAGGTCGTTTCCCACGTCATAGTGCTGCTGGCCTACTTTGTAGGAGCGTTGGTTTTTTTGCAGATTGAGCAGCTTGGCTTTAAGCAGGTGCAGGGTGGCTTTCCAGTTATCTTTAAAGTACTTTTGCAGATTTGCGCGGAAAACCTTGTCGAAAAACTGATCCAGGGCAGGACAGTCCCACCATCCTTCCATGTAGGACTCGCCTGCGCCGAGTTCCCCGTCGCGCACCAGCCGGTCGAAGACTTCCTCGTTGTGTACCTGGATGTCCCAGGGCTTGTCGCCCCCTATGGTTATGCCCGCGTGATTAAGTGCCCCTTCAACAATCTCTCTGGTTTTGCTGTTTTTCATACGTGTATCTCTTGATCCGGGTTGTTGGTTGCCGAGTAAAATGAGCGCCTCTGATCAATCTTTTTGAATCAGGAGAGTCTGCAAATTCTTTAATAAAAACGTCATGATAAATAAAAGTCTCCCGCGGGTCAAGCAGAATCTTATGTGTCAGCGATTCCCGTCGTGTGAACGCCTGGCGGTGGGGCCCTGGCGTGCGCGCACTCGGGCCGGGCAGTTCTAAGGCTCGCTGCGCTGCGGACCGAAGTAATTCGGCCGCGGCCGCTCCGCTTCGCCAAGAACTGCAAACCGGCCCAACGTGCAATGCGTTCGCCAGGGCCCCACCGCCAGGCGTTCACGGAAAAATTGCCGGATTTGTCGTTTATGTGCTTATGGTTTTTCCAGGGAAGTAGGTCATGAGAGGGGACAAAGGGGGATAAAAGACTCCTGTAAAAAAAGCTTCGTCGGGATTTTCTGGAAGTTGAGTCGGAGAAATGTTGATGGCAAAGTAAAAAGTCCAATATCTGCGTTGCGCTGCATACCTTCGGAATTTCACGTACGATTAAGTACGCTGCATTCCTCGATATTTGCGCGCCTTGATCTTGAACTTTTTACTTTGCCATCCTGATATTGATTTTTTACGAAACTGTCAAATGTTAATATTTAAGAAATTATAAAGTTGTGGAATAAAAAACCAGGATTCGCAATGCGAACTCCGCAAAAAAAAGAAAAACTGTTGTTGGATGCGGCAGTGGAGCGGCTGCAGAGGAATTTGCTTGAATGAAAATTTTGCTTAGTTTCAAGGGGTTGCCGATTCACCCAGCCTGATGGCCACCGGTACGCCCAGGTTTTCCCGCAGCCGGCCTTCGCAGCGGCGCAGAAGTTTTTCAAGCTCCTTTATCTCATCTGAAAAAATTTCATCGTTCATGCGGATAAAGACCTCGAGGAGTTTTCTGCCTTCGCTGTAAATCACCCTGAAGGAGACCGCGTCCTTTGAAAGCCTCAGTTCGTTTCCCAGATGAAAAAGCACCTGGCGGCCGTGAACATTTACCCCGTCAATGTTCATGATATCGTCGGTACGTTCGGCTTTCCACTTCATGCGCAAAAGTGTGGCGCCGCAGGCGCAGGATTCTTTTATTATCACAGCCCTGTCGCCGGTCTTAAAACGTATCAGGGGAAAAGCCCGGGCGGTAAGCGTTGTTAAAACAAGCTCGCCTTCATTGCCCTGCGGCAAAACCTCCCCTGTTTCCGGATCCACGATTTCAGCCAGAAAATGCTCCTCGTTTATGTGAAGCCCGTTGTGTACATTACATTCAAATGCTATGGCCGGGCCGGGCACCTCGCTTAACCCGTAGTGCGTCCAGGTTCGAACCTGCATCCGGTCTTCAATGTTTTTGCGGAAATCCGAATCAGCTATTTCCCCGCACAGAATCAGCGTATGCAGGGAAAGCGATGCAGGTCCCATGCCGGTTTCGGTCATGTAATCGGCCAGATGGCCAGCCATCGCCGGGGTCGTGATAAGCACGGTTGTTTTGTAATCCCGGAGCACCATCAGGTGTTTTTCAACAGAGAGCTGGGTATTGGGTATCACACTTGCCCCCATTGACTCGGCCCCGTCCTTGTAATCCCTTCCCCAGTTGTCCAGCCCCGGGTTAAGGGCAATCTGGATAATATCTGCTGCATTCAGCCCTGCTGCCTTCATGGCCCGGGCCAGTATTTGCCGCCAGTGCTCCAGGTCCTGTGAGGTGTAGCCGCTTACCGTTGGGTTTCGGGTAGTGCCGGGCGCGGTATGGATGCGCACAATGTCTCTTAATGGTACTGCAAACAGGTCGTAGGGATAGTGTTCGCTGAAATCGGCCCGTTCCATGAACGGCAGCCGGTCCAAATCTGCAAGTGCGGTAATATCGGAAGGTTCTACCCCCAGTACTTCAAGCCGGTTTGTATGGAATGGCACATGCCTGTATGCACGGTTTAACGTGCTTTGCAGCCGTTCGAGCTGTAGCTGCTGTTTTGCTTCCTTTTCAATGGTAAAGAAGGAATCAGACTGCATCGTAGAAATCTCCATAGTCCTTGCCAAGATAAGCGCGTTTGACATCCTTGTCTGCCAGCAGCTCGTCCGCCGAGCCCTGAAGCACAACAGATCCGGTTTCAAAGACGTATCCCCGGTCGGCCACCTCGAGTGCGGCCAAAGCGTTCTGTTCAACCAGCACTATGGTAATGCCTCTTTTTCGCAGAACCTCCAGTACTTCCATTATTCTTTCCACAATCATAGGCGCAAGGCCCATTGATGGCTCATCGAGCAGCAACAGTTTTGGCCGGGCCATAAGGGCGCGGGCGATGGCAAGCATCTGCTGTTCTCCTCCTGATAAGGTGCCTGCAGGCTGGTCAAAACGTTCCTTTAGCACGGGGAACAGCCCGGTAACATATTCCAGGTCCTTTTTTACAGTATCTGCCGCCTTTTTTTTGTACATTGTATATGCCCCCAGCTTTAAATTGTCCAAAACTGAAAGCGGAGGGAAGATAAGGCGGCCTTCTGGCACCAGGCTGATACCGGAACGGACAACTGCGGGAGGCTCCATGCCTTTTAAGCTTTGTTCAAAAAACTCCATCTCTCCGGTCCAGTCGGGCAGCAGGCCGCAAACAGCAGAGAGCAAAGTAGTCTTGCCCGAGCCGTTTGCACCGATCAGGCAGACTATCTCTTCGGGATTGACCGAAAGGCTGACGCCCTTGACTGCCATAATACGCCCGTAATAGCATTTCAAATTCCGGATCCGAAGCATATTACTTTTTTGCTTTCCCCAGATAGGCCGCCATTACCGTTTCGTCGGACTGCACCGTCCGCGGAGGACCTTCTGCGATCTTTTTGCCCTGATCGAGCACTACTATCTTTTCGGATATCGACATGGTAAGGCTCATGTCGTGTTCCACCAGCAGTATGGTAATACCCTGGTCCTTTATCTGTTTTATCAATTCTCCCAGTTCCCGGGTCTCAGACATGTTCAATCCCGCCGCGGGTTCGTCGAGCAGCAGCAGCCCGGGTTCCGCAGCCAGCGCGCGTGCCAGCTCGAGTAAACGCTGCCAGCCAAAGGGCAAATCGCTGCTTCTTTGGTGCATATATTTTTGAAGGCCCACGAATTCCAGCAGTTCCGTTGCTCTTGTCATTGCCTTTTTTTCTTCACGTATAGTGCGGGGAAACCGCAGCATGCTTTCGAGCATCCCGCATTTGGTGCGTGTGTGCAGTCCGACCAGGATATTTTCAAGCACCGTCATGTTCTCGAAAAGCTCAACGTTTTGAAAGGTTCTGGCAATGCCCAGCCGAACCAGTTCATGTACCCGGCAGCGGTTTACGGGCCGCCCTTTGAACCGGATTTCGCCGCGGTCTGCGGGAAAAACCCCGGTGATCAGGTTGAAAAGCGTGGTTTTCCCCGCGCCGTTGGGGCCGATCAGGCCTGTAATTGAACCCTGGTTAAGGCAAAAACCGATATCGCGCAAAGCGTTGACGCCCCCGAATTTTTTGTCCACGCCTTTTATTTCCAGCAGTGCGGCGTTATCTGTCATTGTTTTTGCGGTAGCGTTCATAAATATCCAGCAATCCCCGGGTCAGTCCGCGGGGCAGAAAGATCATCACTGTCATGAGTATCAATCCATAGACAACCATTTCGAATTCTGAAAAGGCATGCAGCCATTCAGGCAGCAGGGTCAAAAGAGATGCCCCGAAAAGCGAGCCCCATATACTCGCCATACCGCCGATGACAACCATGGTTACAATCCGGATGGAGGTGACAAAACCGAATGTGCCCGGACTGATAAAATAGATCAGGTGAGCGTAGAGAAAACCGGCCAGTGCCGCCATGCCGGCGCTTAGCACAAAGACCTGGAGCTTGAGCTTTTTCGTATCCACACCCACTGCGGCCGCCGCCTTTTCACCGTCATGGATGGCGCGAAGCGCCCGGCCCACCCGTGAGTCGATAATGCGGCGGCACATTATGATGGCAAGCAGGACCACGGTCCAGACCAAAAAAAAATAATGCCTCTCTGAATCAAATGTCAGCGGGCCGGCAGTAAGAGGCGGTATACCGACAAACCCGGAGGCCCCCCCTGTAACGCTGCTCCATTCCCTGAAGACGATATGGACGATCATGCCGAATCCGAGGGTTCCCATCCCCAGGTAATAGCCCGAGAGTCTTAAAGTCGGGATCCCCACAATCCAGGCAACGAACATTGCCATGCACACGGCTGCGGGCAAAGAGAGCAGGGGCGGCACCTGATAGGTGGCGGTCAGAATCGCTGTCACATATGCACCGATGCCGTAGAAAGCCGCATGTCCCAGGGAAATCTGGCCTGCATACCCCATAAGCATATTAAGCGACAGCGCAAGAAGGGTGTTTATTCCGATAAATATAAGCATCTGCAGGTAATAGGCATTGTCGATTCCCCAGCCTAAAAGGATCACCGCAAGGACGAATACTGCGTATATAATTTTCTGTGATCTGTCGCCCATTATATCAGAACCGTTTGACTTCTGCTGAGCCGATGATGCCCTGCGGCCGCACATAAAGGACCAGAAGCAGAAGAACAAAGGCGGTGGCGTCTTTTAGCCCGGAGGAGACAAAGCCCACCCCCAGTGCCTCGAGGATGCCGAGCAGAAACCCTCCCAGTATAGCCCCCCATAAGCTGCCGAGCCCTCCGAGCATTGCGGCGCAGAATCCCTTAAGGCCCAGGACAGTGCCCATATCGTAGCTGGACATGGTAACAGGAGCGATGATAGCTCCTGCCACTGCTCCCATTGCGGTTGCAAGTGCGAATGCCAGCAGCACCATCCATTTGGTGGGAATTCCGACGATCCATGCGGCCTTTTTGCTCACTGCGCATGCTGACATGGCCTTTCCCGTCAGTGTCCTGCGGTAGAACAGGTGCAGGCCGGCGGTAAGCGCCATAACAATCACCAGTATCCATATGCTCTGGGCAAGAAGCTTGGCTCCTGCCACGTCAATGGGCGGATGATCGGAAAACGGCTGCATGCTGTAAGCGTCCTTGCCCCATATCAGCATGCCGAGGCCCCGCAGAAATATAGAGGCTCCCACCGTGATGATAATCAGCACGATGTGATCCGGCTGCCGAACCGGCCTGATGGCCAGGCGTTCAAAAAGCAGGCCGGCCATGCCCACCGCCGCCACGGTCAGGACAAATGCGGGAACCAAAGGCCATCCGAATCCTGCGGCAAGGGTTACCATGGACAGGGCTCCAAGCATTACAAATTCGCCGTGGGCGAAGTTGATAAGCTCGGTGGAACTGTAGAGCATGGAAAAACCCACCGCGATTACCGCATAAATAGCACCGTTGGTAATGCCGGAAAAAAGATACTGCAGGATTTCTTGCATGTGCCGCCCCGGTTTTTTCTATTCCACCAGTTTCCAGTCACCGTTTTTGATACGCACCATGACAAAGGCCGAGGGATCAAGGCCGTTATGATCGGTTTTGCTGAAATTAAACACCCCGCTGATGCCCGGGTGGTTGCTGATGTTTTCCAGGTTTTCCCGGATTTTCTCCTTGTCGCCGCCCGTGCCTTTCATGGCGCTTGCCAGCAGATAGACGGCGTCGTAGGCATATCCGCCGAATCCGGAGACGGTTTCATTGTAGCGGCTTTCGTAGGCTTCAATGTAGTTGGAAAGAACCTGTTTCTGCGGGTCGTCTTCACCCAGCAGGTCCGCCACCAGTATTTTTCCGGTGGGCAGAAGGATGTCTTCTGCAGCTTTGCCCGCAAGTTCGATAAATTTCGGTGAGGCCACGCCGTGGCTCATGTAAAGCGGAGTTTTGATGTCTAGCTGTTTAATATTTTTGGCCACCACAGCCGGTCCCGGATTGGTGCCCCAGCAGATAATGGCGCCCGGATCCTCCTGGCGAATCTTGGTGAGCTGGGCCGTCATGTCGGTGTCATCAGCCCCGAAGCTTTCGCTGCGCACCACGGCAATGCCGAAGTCAGACGCCTGCTCCTGCAGTTGCTCTTTTCCGCTTTCCCCGAATGCGTTGGCCACGGTTATAATGCCTACCTTTTTAATACCTTTTTGTTTGATATGCTTATAAATGGAGGCTACCGCCTGGATGTCGCTCTGCGCGGTTTTAAACACCCACGGCTTTATGGGTTCCACGATTTTATTGCCTGCCGCGCAGCTTATAAAGGGAAGCTCGGCCCTCTGCACCCTGGGGATTGCAGCCAGCGTGGTCGGGGTGCGGCTGGGACCTATTATCGCGGTTACCCGGTCTTTGTTTATGAGTTTTCCCACAGAAGTGACGGTCTTGGAGGGATCGCCTTCGGTATCGTAGATCACGGCTTCGAGTTTGCGGCCGTCAACTCCGCCTGCTTCATTGATCTCTTCTATGGCAAGATTCATGGATTTTTTTTCCGGGTCTCCCAGAAAGGAGGCAGGGCCGGTCACGGAAAAAATCCCCCCTATCTTGTAATTATCCCCGCTTGCTTCGGCAAGGCAAACCTGGCTGAAAACCATGAATACGGCCACAGCCGCGGCTGTCAAAACAGTACGCCATTTTGCGGATAAAATCATGATAAATCTCCTTATTTTAAAGTTAAAGCATATAACAATATCAAAAAGTTGAGATACAATCTACCGGCATGGTTCCTTGTATTGATTTTGCTGATCCAGAAATTCTGTTTTTGTATTTGTTCCGGATTTCGATATTCGGATTTCGAATTTTCAATTATTACATGCTATAGAGCATATCGCCTTTAATAATGGCCTCACCGTTTTCTGAAAGTATCTTTACAGCCTCATCAGGTTGGTCAAACCTAAATATCATTACAGCATTGTTTCCGCTCTGGCGAACAAATGCATACATGTATTCAACGTTTATCTGCGCCTTGTGAAGTGTCCTGAGTATGTTGTGCAGGCCGCCGGGCTGGTCTTTTACCTCAACCGCCACCACGTTGGTCTTTCGTACAGTGAAGCCTGCATTTTTAAGCACCTCTTCGGCTTTGGCATTGTCATCTACTATAAGCCGCAGGACACCGAAGTCGGTTGTGTCTGCAAGGGCCAGGGCCCGGATGTTGACGCCGTTGTCCGACAGGATTTCCGTAACCTCGGAAAGGCGGCCCGCCTTGTTTTCCAGAAAGATTGAAATTTGTTCAGCTTGCATGGAGCCCTCCTTGGAATTGTTGCGTGATATAAAAAGATTTATATGTTTCGATTGTCAATGACCCGGGATGCTTTGCCCTCGCTTCTGGCAATGCTCTTGGGTTCGGCAAGCTTGACTATGGCGGATATACCGAGTAGCTCCTTGATCTCCTTTGCAATGGTTCCCCCGAAGCGCTGCAGTTCCTTGACCTCGTCTGAGAATACGCCCTGGCTGACCTCCACGCGGACCGTGAGGGTATCGAGGTTGTCTTTTCGGTCGACTTCGAGCTGGTAATGGGGCTCTACCCCCTCGATTTCCATGAGCACGCTTTCGATCTGGGACGGAAAGACGTTTACTCCCCGTATAATGAGCATGTCGTCTGTTCGGCCGCTGATTTTGTTCATTCGGATCATGGTGCGCCCGCATACGCAAGGTTCCGCGTTTAAGCTGGTGATGTCGCGGGTGCGGTAGCGGATAACCGGAAAGGCCTCTTTTGTTATAGATGTGATCACAAGCTCGCCGGTTTCTCCGTACGGCAAAACTTCTTTTGTAGCGGGATCGATGATTTCAGCTATGAAATGGTCTTCCGGAATATGCATGCCGGACTTGGCCTCATGACATTCAATTGAGACCCCGGGGCCTATGACTTCGCTTAATCCGTAGATGTCTACAGCCGTGATATTCAACTTTTCCTCGATTTCCCGGCGCATGTTTTCGGACCATGGCTCTGCCCCGAAAATTCCGAACCGGAAGTTTAAATCCTTGAAAGAAACCCCCATTTCTTCGGCTGCTTCTGCCAGGTGCAGCGCATACGAGGGCGTGGATGTCAGAATGGTGGGCCCGAAATCCTTCATGATAAGCACCTGTCGCTTGGTATTTCCTCCTGATATGGGTATCACCGATGCGCCGAGCTTTTCCGCGCCGTAGTGGACTCCCAGACCGCCGGTAAACAGGCCGTAGCCGAAAGCATTGTGAATTATGTCACCTCTGGTGGCCCCGCCTGCTGCAAGCGCCCGTGCCATGAGCTCAGCCCAGGTGTTGATATCTCTGGAGGTATAACCCACCACTGTCGGTTTTCCGGTGGTGCCTGATGAGGCATGAATACGCACTACATTATCCATGGGAACTGCGAACATGCCGAAAGGGTAGTTGTCCCTCAGGTCCTGCTTTGCAGTAAAAGGGAGCTGCTGTAAATCGTTTAGCGAAGTGATGTCACCCGGCTTAAGGCCGGCTCCTTCGAATTTTTTCCGATAATAAGGCACCGTGGCGTATGCCCGGGAAACCGTTGCCTGCAGGCGCCTGAGCTGAATTGATTCCAGTGCTTCCCGGGGCATGGTTTCGTATTCAATGTCGTAGATCATCTTTTTCCTCCTGTTGCCTGATCCTCACCCGGTTTTATATTTGGGGTACCCGCCCGGCCCGGCAAATAAGAAAGGCTGCGGGAAAACCCCACAGCCTCTTAATAAAAAGCCATGGGCCTGCCGCAAAGCGTCTTCCCATGGCTTGCTTGCGTAATTCGGTCTGCTGTTTTTATTCGACCGGTCCATGGGAAGACTTTTTAAAGAAAAAAAAGTTCCCAAATCCGGCATGACCTTTTACTAAACTCATTTTAATTACCGGTCCCTGCGCCAAGAAATATTTTAAATTTTTATATTTATTAAAATAATTATGCAATCTAACCGGGGAATACGAAAGCTGTCAAGAAAAATCCGTTATTCTTTAAGGGATCCTTTAAACTCCGGCTGGCGTTTTTCAAGGAACGCCGTTGTTCCCTCATTTGCATCCGGGCTTGCCATGCACAGGGCAAATGAGTTGATCTCGATTTCGCAGCCGTTTTTCAGATCGGTGTCCAGGCCGTTGTTTATAGCCTGCTTGGCGGCATAGACCGAAACCCTGCCTTTCTTGGCAATGCTGCGGGCGCTTTTTTCCGCGGTTTCCATCAGCTCAGCAGCAGGAACCACCCGGTTGACAATGCCTTTTTTCTCAGCTTCTTCTGCTGAAAGCCTCATGCCCGTAAGTATCATTTCTTTGGCCATGTTTTTGCCCACAATACGTGCCAGGCGCTGGGTGCCGCCGAATCCGGGGATGATGCCCAGGTCGATTTCCGGCTGGCCCACCTTGACATTTTCTGAGGCGTAGATAAAATCACACGCCAGTGCCAGTTCAAGTCCGCCGCCCAGGGCAAATCCGTTTACCGCGGCTAAAACCGGAATGGAGAGGGACTCGAGTTTCAGCATGAGTTTGTGGCCTTGGGAGGCAAAATGCTTGGCGCTTACAGGGTTTAGCTTTGCCAGTTCAGTTATGTCCGCGCCTGCCACAAAGACTTTTTCCCCTGCACCGGTGATGATAAGGACCCGGATGTCTTCATTTTTTTCAATTTCTTCTACTGCGGCAAGCAGTTCGTCTACCACCTGAGAGTTAAGGGCGTTTAAGGCCTTGGGGCGATTGACCGTAATTTTGGCGATTGCGTCAGTTGTATCGAACAGAATTGTTTCATATGCCATTTTAATCCTCCTGTGATTATCGATTTGACCGGAAAAGAAAAATCTTTTAAGTTAATCTGGATTTCGATATTATTTTAAGGATAAATAACTGAATTTGCATTTTTTGTCAATTGGTCCCGTGGGGGAAAACCGGTTTTTCGGAGGCGGGGAATGGACGATAAAACAACGGTCATAAAAGCCTACAAGCGTTACGCCAAAAATTACGACCGGATCTTCGGTAAAATATTTGAACACGGCCGTCGTGTGCTTGTTGATAAAATGCGGGCAGAAGCCGGACAGCGGCTTCTGGAAGTCGGTGTGGGCACCGGTTTATCCCTGCCGCTTTATCCCGAGGGTGTCTCCGTGGTGGGCATAGATATATCTCCGCATATGCTGTGGCTTGCAAAAAATTATATTCATGACGGCGGTGCGGACGGCACGAGGCATTTGTCGCTGATGGACGCCCAGCAGATGAGCTTTGCCGATAACAGTTTTGACAAGGTGGCGCTTATGTATGTGGTTACGGTGGTGCCGCGTCCGGATTTAATGATGGCCGAGGTTGCGCGCGTATGCAGGCCGGGCGGAGATATTTTCGTGCTTAATCACTTCAGTAACCACAGACTGATTCCACGCATGGTGGAAAAAGCCATGCTGCCGTTTCGCAATCTGCTGGGCTTTAGCCCCAGATTTTCCATGGAGGCCTTTCTCGAAGAAAACCCTCTACAAGTGGTCGATACCTGCCAGGTCAACCTTATGGGCTACTGGACGTTAATCCATGCCAGAAATATTTGATTATTCTGTGGGCAGAGGCCTAAAATATTTTTGCAAATGTGCAAAAATCAGTAACCCACTCCCGGACG
>JAIPDT010000072.1 GCA_021737545.1 Desulfobacteraceae bacterium | reverse complement strand
AGCCGCGTCAATGCGACGTTATATACGTATCTGCCGTCCATTACGGGATACTGCCTTCCTTGATCTATCATCTCATGGGTGATTCGGGGATTCTCGCGGGAGGCCGGCGCTTCCGCAATAAGTGCATCCGCATACTTACCCTGCGAATGAAGGGATGCAGCCATAATTCCAACCTGCCTCTCTGTTTCCGCTCCCTCCAGGCATACCGCACCTGCCCCGTCTCCGAAAATCACCGCGACATCCCTGCCCTGCGTTGAAATATCAAGACCGGTACTGTGCACCTCTGAACCCACAAAAAGTATACGGTTTGCGTATCCACTTTTTATATAGGCATCCGCGGTTGCCAGGCCGTATAAAAAACCGGTGCACTGCTGCCGGATATCTAAAGCCGGAGTGGTTTCCAGGCCCAGCATGTTTTGCAGAAGACACCCAGAGCCCGGAAAGAAAATATCCGGGCTCAGAGTGGCAAATATTATCAAATCCAGATCTTCGGGCTTCCAACCCGCCCTTTCAAGGGCAATCCTGGATGCTTCCAGGCCTAGATCCGCAGCCCCGACGCCGCCTTCTTCAGGAACCCAGTAACGCTGTTCTATTCCTGTGCGCTGCCTGATCCATTCATCCGAAGTGTCCATCCACCGGGCCAGATCCTGGTTTGTCACAAGCCTGGGGGGAAGGTAGCGGCCGGTTGCTCTTATTAATGTTTTTTTCATGCGCCTTTATCCCTGATCTGCCCCAGGCAGATTTCTCTCCACCGGAAATTTCTGCTTGAGCGACTCCAGATAAGGTTCAAGTTTCTGCTGCGTCTTTTCGCGTTCCAAGTCCTGGCGGATGGAATCCCTGACTTCGTCAAGAGGCTGCGTGCCTTCTTCTTTCCTGTCTTCCAGTTTTATAAGATGATATCCAAAGTCGGTCTTAACTATATCACTTACCTCGCCGGTTTTCATATCAAAGACGACTTCTTCGAAATCTTTTACCATCTGACCCTGACTGAAATATCCAAGGTCTCCGCCCGACTCGGCGCTTGGACCTTCGGAATGTTTTTTGGCCAGTTCGGAAAAATCCTCACCATCCTCGAGTTTTTCCTGGAGTTCTTTAATTTTTTCCTTTGCCTCGGCCTTTTTTGCATCATCGGCATCCGGATCGGACTTGATCAGGATGTGACGGGCACGCACTTTTTCAGGGACTTCGAACTCCTTTTTATTTTCTTTATAATAGGATTCTATATCCTTGTCCGTGACCGAAATGTCTGAGCCGAATTTTTTATCTATAAGCTTTCTGATGGCCAGGTTCTGCTCTATTTCATCTTCAAGAGCTTTTTCTGAATAATTCATTCTCGCGATCTGATTCTGAAATTCATCCTCGCTCTGGAACTGATCCTTTACCTGATCCATTTGTTCCTTGATTTCTGCGGGATCCACCTCAATACCCTCGTCCTTGCTTGCCTGGTATAGCAGCTGCTGTTCGATCAGGCTCTCCAAAACAGACTGTCTGATGCTGGCAAGCTGCTGGCCGCCTATTTGAGCTCCGCTTCCGCCGTACCGAGCCTTTATAAGGTTAACCTTTCTTTCAAGGTTTTGGGCAGGAATTTTGACTCCGTTTACTACTGCAACGTAATCGCTGCCCTCTACGGCCTTACCTTTGCCCTGAGAAGGGCCTTCTGCCCCGACGCTGCCTGCAAAGCCAATAAGAAACACGGCTGCTGCAAGAATTAAGACCAATTTAAACCCGTAAATACGCATAAAATCTCCTTATTATTTTTTGTAATTGAGGCACACTTCTTTGGATTGATTGTTGATGCATTTGCGACACCCTGGCGGAACGTCTCGGATGGTGATCAAGGAAAGTGGTCGGGACGGCAGGATTTGAACCTGCGACCCCAGCGTCCCGAACGCTGTGCTCTTCCAGACTGAGCCACGTCCCGACTTTTGGCTGCAATATTTATGTTACAACAATCTAATTGTCAAACAAAAAATCAACCAAAGAATCACATCCGGCATTTAACCTTTAGCCGATTTAGCCGAAAGGATTGCTTAACATAATGGTTTCATTTCTGCCGGGTCCAACGGAAATTATTTCAACAGGAGTTTCGGTCAATGCTTCAATCCGTGCAAGAAAGTTCCGGGTATTTTCCGGAAGCTCCTGATAGCTGCGTACACCGGATATATCTTCCTTCCATCCCGGCACTGTCTCATAAACAGGTTCACATTCTGCAAGCATATTCAGGCTCGTCGGAAAGCGGGCAACCGACTTTCCCTTGTGCCTGTATTCGGTGCAAATATTAATGTAATCCAGCCCTCCCAGAACATCGAGCTTGGTTACCGCAAACCCCGTAAGGCTGTTTAACCTAACCGCATTTTTAAGCATTACCGCATCTATCCATCCGCACCTTCGCCTGCGGCCGGTGGTGGCCCCGAATTCCGCTCCTTTTTGCTGGATCAGATCGCCGGTATCATCAAACAGCTCCGTAGGAAACGGTCCCTTGCCGACACGGGTGGTGTATGCCTTGACGATTCCAATTATCTTGTCTATTTTTTTTGGTCCAATGCCCGAGCCGCAGCAGGCGTTTCCGGATACCGTGTTCGAGGAGGTCACATACGGGTACGTGCCGTGATCAATATCAAGATGGGTTCCCTGGGCTCCTTCGAACAAAACCTTTTTATCTTCGCGCAGGGCATTGTCAATAAGGACTGAAATATCGCTTACATATGGAGCCAATCTTTCCCGGAAATTTCGATACTGATCAATCATCTCATCAATATCTACAGGATCCGACTTATAAAAATGCTTAAGGTAAAAATTCTTTTCTTCTGCAACACCCTGGAGATTCTCTTCAAACCCTGAATCTAGCAGATCCATAAAGCGTATGCCGCGCCTTGCGGCCTTGTCTTCATAACAGGGTCCGATGCCCCGCCCCGTAGTGCCGATCTGCTTCTTTTTATTCGAATCCTCCCTGGCTTTATCAAGCGCTTTATGATACGGCATTATCAAATGGGCTTTTTCACTGACCTTCAGCCGCAGAGAAGTTACATCCACGTCTTTTTCAGTCAAATAGTCGATTTCGTTTATCAGCACCTCCGGATCCACAACCATTCCGTTTCCGATCAGGCATGTTTTACCCTGGATAATACCGGAAGGAACCAGATGACTGACAAACTGTTCTCCGTTTACAACCATTGTATGGCCCGCGTTATTGCCGCCCTGGAAGCGAACCACATAATCTGAATACTCGGCCAGCAGGTCGACGATTTTTCCCTTGCCCTCATCACCCCATTGAGTGCCGACGATAACAATATTGGCCAATTGCTGCTCCTTTCAGAAAAAACAGTAAGCACTTACAAAATAACGGAATACGGCAGAGGCCTATGGTGAGCCCTTCAACCGTCTTTCTGCAAAAAAATCCACAATGACCGCCCTGCACTCATTTTCGCGAACCCCTGAAATGACTTCAGGCCGGTGGTTTAGACGACGGTCTGCGGCAAAATCATAAAGGGAGCCCGCAGCCCCCCACCCGTGATCCCGGGCTCCGAAAACCACGCACGCCAGTCTCGCATGCACCACAGCCCCCATGCACATAAGACAAGGTTCAATTGTAACATACAAGGTTGAATTTAACAACCGATAGTTTTCAATACTCGCCGCGGCTTTCCGGATGGCCAGGATCTCAGCATGGGCCGTGGGATCAGAAAGCCGTATGCACTGATTACACGCGGAAGAAAGTATTTTTCCTTCTTCGTCCGCAATCACTGCACCAACCGGGACCTCTCCCGCCACCCCGGCCTTTCGGGCCTGTTCAAGAGCCGCATCCATAAGTCGACAATGGCGTTCGGCATTTTCCTTTTGCGCATCCGAGGTGTTCATGATCCTATACTTTACTGGAAAACAAAATTCATTACATTAAAATATAATCAGGCACGCGAACTTATCATTGACAAGCCACGCCTGATCGCTTATGTAGGGTTGCAATTGTTTTTCGCAAGCGCGCCCGTAGCTCAGCTGGATAGAGTGCCGGACTACGAATCCGTAGGTCGCAGGTTCGAATCCTGCCGGGCGCGCCAGAAAAACAAAAAGTTAACTGCTCATTTTAAGCATTTGTTCACCGGATTATTTGCGTATTGGGGTAAGCCGGTTTTTCAAGATCAAGGCATCGGCCAACGGTGGAACAGATCATTTTCAATACCCAAACAATCCAAGGCTTTGCCGAGGCTCTGATGAATTATGTCCTCAATAGTATTCGGTTGGTGATAAAATGCCGGAACCGGGGGGAGGATAAACGCGCCCAGCTCCGCTGTCCTTGCCATCAGATCCAGGTGCCCTTTATGCAGCGGTGTTTCCCTAACCATAAGAACAAGTGGCCGTTTCTCTTTCAAAGTCACATCAGCCGCCCGCACCAAAACATTATAATCAAATGAGTTAGCAATAGCCGACAAGGTCTTAACAGTGCAGGGGGCTACAATCATCCCCTCAGTCAGAAAAGAACCCGACGCCACCGAAGCAGCAAAATTATCCACATCATGAACTACATCCGCGATATGGCGTATTTTTTCGAGTGTGTAATTAGTTTCAAGAGTAAGATTGTAAATGCCGGAATGGCTTATGATTAAATGCACTGGGCGCCCGATATTTTTGAGTATTTTAAGCAATTCTACTCCATAAATCACACCACTGGCACCGCAAATGCCAACTACAACTGGTTTCATTTTATTTATCTTCCCTTTTAAGTCGCTGAATCATGTTTGCTATCAAATTTTGACTGTTTTCCATTACTGTTTCAATATCAGCTTCGCCTATCATGTCCCAATGGATACCTGCCGTGACCACCACGTTTGTATTTAAAGCTACTGCAATAGTCTCCGATGCTGTTTTGGCCAATGTATCCTCCTTATGCCCCAAGTACGTCAGCACCGATGATGTGGCGCTTAAATTTTCAGGGTTTTTCAAACTATGTCTAGGTTGTGCCGCGGCAACAGCTCCAATATGTGGCCGTTCCCCTCCGTGGATAATAACAAGAAGATCTGCGCCAATCCATACCGCTTCGGCGGTGATGTCAAATTGTCCTGAATGTGTTTTAACCCGGAGTCGTTTCAAATCGGTCATAGTCTCTGCCTTCAGAAAAGGTCAGCAATTCACGGTTACTAACGGATTTTTCATTTTATCCGGTTTTTGCGGTAAAGAGTATAGATTTTCTGATGCAAATTGTAAAGCCGGAAGGCGTTTTGGAAGGGGTTTTAATACAAAAATTTGCTGTAAATTGATTCTGCCGGGCCGATTGGGATGAAATACCTTCGCCGGTTACAAAAGTTGCCCCGTTTAATTCGAAGGTTTTTCGCACATCAGGAAAAACCGAGCGTAAAGCTTGGAAATAAGAACTTGCTTTTAATTTAAATATTTATAATAAAGTCAAATCAAATTACAGGCAGCGGTGTTTTCTAAAAGCCCTCTCCCTGATTTGTTAATTCGCAGGATGATGCTGCTGGGTCTTTACAATTGCATAATCCGCCTTTACTGCATTACACTTGGAAGCCAAAGAGCCAGGCTTGGAAAAACTATAATCAAAGCCATTGCTGCGAAATCCAAAGCCAGGAAAGGTATAGTAGCTTTCCAGATATCAGACATCGTTGTATCATCCGGAGCCACACCTTTCATAATAAACAAACTGAGGCCAAACGGCGGAGAGATAGGGGACATCTCAATATTTATAAGAAATAATACCCCGTACCATATGGGATCGAAGCCCAATGCCGTTATCAGGGGGTAAAATATAGGCACGGTGATCATAATTATTGGAATGGGACCGATAAACATACCTAAAAAGAAAATGACCACCTGAGTGGCTATAACAATTAAAATGGGAGAAAGCGGCAGATTGACTGCAAAATCGATCATTCCGCTGGTAGCCCCGCTGAAAGACAGGATTTGGCTAAAAGCTGTTGAGCCGGCAACAATAAGGAGCATCATACCGGTCGACTCAAGCGTGGTCAGGACTGATTTCTTTAATACTTGCCAGCTTAACTTTTTATAAATCGCAGCCAATATTACACAGCCGACTGTTCCTGTTGCTGCGGCTTCGGTCGGAGTAGCAATACCGAGCCATATTACGCCCACAACCAAAAATAGAACAATGCCGACAGGCATTATGTATATCAATGTAGCAACAAGTTTTTCCTTCAGAGAGGTTTTTTCCACTTTATAAGGCGGGGCTATTGACGGCTGAAGGGAACACCTCACAATGATATATACTGCAAAGAGTACAGCCATAATTATTCCGGGTAGAATTACACTAATAAGGAATTTGCCGACAGAAATTTTTGCAATTGTTGCAACCAAAACCGCCAGACCGCTAGGAGGTACCATTATGGCAAGCCCACCGCTCCCAAGAATGGGCCCCAGGCTCATCGGTTTTTTATAACCTTGTTTTTCCATTTCGGGGGTAAGTGCCGAGCCCAGCATTGCAATACTAGCCATACTGGCACCAGTAAGGCAGGATAGAACTGTCCCTGTCAAAACAGAAAGCAAACTGAGTCTTCCGGGCAATCTGCCTATCCACTTGTCTAAAGTATTTATCATTTGAGGTGCAACATTTGAATGAAACATCACGTCTCCCATCAATATAAACAAGGGAAGCGGCAGCATTGTCCAGGTAGCCACTGACTCTTGAAAACTGAGGATTAGCTGCTCAAGGCCTGATGAGCCATTCCAGAGCACATAGGCTCCCACAATGCAAATCAGAAAAAAGCAATACGCAACGTTCAGTCCTATTGCCATTAAGAATATAAGACCTCCGAAAATCAAGAGCAGTATCAACCACCATTCCATGCTAATTCACCCCGTTTATTATAAGTCAGGCATGCTGAAAGAAGTTTTTAATTCGATTTGCGCAAGTAGTCCCATTGATGAAAATACTTGAAGCAGTTTTTGATACACTGAAAAAACAAGAAGAGAAACGAAAGCGGAATAACGGAAATTATCGGCGCCTGTGGCAATTCCAGCATTAAGCCTTTAACTATATTTCTACTATAAAGATCTAAAACTACAACTGAACCATACCAGAAAAGAATAAGGGAGATTATTGCAGCTATTATTGAATTTATGCCGTAAATAAAAAAACGATGACTCTCTTTTAATGAAGCAACTATAAAGTCCATTCTGACATGCCCCTCCCGCTTCATAACCCAGGCAGCAGAGAGGAAGGTGATAAACAGCAGCAATATTTCACTTATATCGATAGTGTACGGTAAAGGATTATTCAAAAAATATCTAAAAACCACATCCAGAGTAACTGAAACAACTATATAGGCCAGACAAGCGCCGGCTATATAGGCTAGTATATCAGTGATTCGTTCAATAATAGCCTCAATCTTTTTAAACAGTTTCAAAATATTGCCTCCCCATATTTTTCGTGCTGAATTCCGGCAATATTGATTCAAGGAAGAATCTGCAAATTATCTTTATGGGTAGGGAGACTCAAAAGAATTAATTTCCTCATTCACACCCTCTTTCATCTAAGCCCCTCTACCCTTTTATAAAACTCAATACTATTGCTTTAATAATGACCTCAGCTTCGGGTACAAATCAGGCACGTCTTCTTTTAAATCATCCCATTCTACCTGATAGGCAAGGTCGAAATACTCTTGTGAATCATGCGGCGGCAATTGCAGCATTTTCAATCCATTTTGTTTTCCAATATTTAACTCGGATTTAACTCTTGCCTTATCTTTATCCAGACGCTCCTTCTCCCATGCTATTGTTGTATCAGTTATTACTTTCTGAATATCTTCGGGCAGATCGTTAAAGACTTCAAGATTGATAAGGAAAACGGTGCTATTGCGCAAATAAACAGGCTCTTCCAATAAGTAGTCAGACACCTCATGAAGATTCAGGCCGGTTATACCATCTGAGGGATGTCCGACTCCGTCAACAACCCCCCTTTCCAGTGCACTGTAGAACTCTCCTGCACCTACCGTTACTACCGCAGCACCCAGCTCTTTAAACAGAGGTACGCATAAAGGAGCTGAACGGCCAAGTTTCAGCCCGGCAAAATCCTCAAGTTTGTTTATTTTTTTGCTTGTATAGACAAAAAACGGATCATAAGCTCGGGTTCGGCCTACATAGAAAACACCAAATTTCTTATGCCGCTCCACCATAAAATCATAAAAGCCGCTTTCCCTTTCTTCTTCCGGAGTGAGCTTGCTGAGATGAAAAACTGTAGCTTCAGGCAATAAAGACTTGTAATACTCAGTGGGGCACATCAGACAATCAATAATCCCTTTTCGCAACGCTTCTCCCTGCTGGGGGGGCGGTATCACATCGGGCCCCCCGATCACCTTGATTTCTAATTTATCGCCTGTTCTTTTATTTATTCTGTTCGTTAATTCAACAAATTCTTTACTTATGTCCATAAAGGAGGGCAGAAAGTGAACTGCTTTAAGTTTGATCGGTTCACCTGCCGCCGGTTCTGACTTTGCGGGGCCTGCGACAAGCAAAGCAGTGAAAATAAAAAAGGATAGACTTGAATACAGTATTTTTTTCATGGGTACCTCCGGCTTATTGTTAAACGTAACCAGTAAAGCTTAATTACGGCATTACTAAATCCTAATTTCTGAACACCTCCTCTCGCAGGAATAAGGGTTTGTAAGCGGCATGAGCCCAAATATCCGAATGATAGATGATAGCTTTTGCTCATACAGCAGAGGGGTCAAATGCAGGTTTAATCCCGGCTTTTGATAAATCTTTTTAAAAAACCTTCACACTCCGCGGCCAAAAACAAGGGGGTTTCGTACATGGGATAATGCCCGCAGTTTTTGATCTCTGAAATCTCCACGTTTGACAGCCATTTGCCGTATGTTTCCTGCATCAGGTCATAAGTAATATCAGCATCAAATTCGCCGGCCAGTAATTTGATCGGAACAGAAGACCCTATAATTTCTTCATGAAAGGCATAATTTACCCATGAATACAGATAGTCGGAAAAGGCCTTAGGTGTGCTTGCCAGCATCGATTCATGTGTAATAAATTCATACCAGGAATTAGCCAGCCTATTGCCGGTTGCGAGGCGAAAAACTTCCTCCCGGCTTAATCGATCATCTGCAGCTTTTGAAAAAAGTTTCCAGCCATCCTCATCGAATGGTATTTTAACAGGCGGGCAAGGTGTTATGCCGACCGCACTCTTAACTCGGTGAGGCGCATCAGCTATTAAACGGCAAAGAACTTTACCTGCCATTGAATGGCCGACAAAATGAAAACCGGACCATTTTAATTCGTCTACCAATTCAATCAGATCTTCGGCTATCTGAACTATATTATATGGCCCGGCCTGCTGCTTTGACAGGCCATATCCTCTCTGGTCTACAAACACAAACGTAAACCTTTCCTTATCCAGTGATGAATGCATACCATCAAAACAAGTATGATCCATTTTCCAACCGTGAAGGAAAAAGACTTTTTCCGAGCCGGTTCCTATCGAGATATAATTTAACATAACCAACCCCTTATTTCGGTTAAATCTCACCTTTATTGCTCAGTTAGAGCAATGTTAATATGTGGGATTTGACCTGGTATTCGAGACATATTTTTACAATAAGCAAAGAAGTATGCATATGTTATCAAGTCTATCGAAACACCAAAAACCCCGGATTAGTATGATTTGCTATTTGCTCAAGGCCACTATTGGGTGAAGAAATTAAATTTAAAAATAGTAAATTATAATTTAAAAATACACCATAACAGGATAAGGGTCAATACTAAATTTTTCAATCACGGTTAACCCTTTGCAGATGCGATTTTTTTAAATTTGTCATATACAGGCAGCAGCATATCGGGGCTGTCTTTTTCCATCCTGGGCGAACCAGGAAAACTCTATTGATTCGTGCAGACAGGTTTCGGGAGATTGCAGTTCGAATAGCCCCAGAAGGCCGGCAGAAACGGGATATTGCTCCAAATCAGGTAAAGCGGCGAACAAGCCACCGAGTATTGGGAACAGGGATTTAATTCCCTGCCAGTTTGAGGGATATTTTAAACTGCCCCGCCTTACGGGATACATTTAATGAGCGCTTCTACGGATTTTAAAATGGCCGTTAATGATTCGGAGTACTCGGAGGTAATACAAACTGTTATATTTGATGGGCCGCAGATCTGAAGTTAGATACAAACCCGGCCTTAACCCGGCTCAGGCCTTCTCAAGCAGCACCAGTCCGATGTTGAGGCTCTCATCCGGCCTTACCACTGTAACATAGGGCTTGTAGCCGGCCGCGGCAATGGTGACCTCATATTCCACGCCCGGCTCCAGTTTGTCCAGGAGCACCTCTCCATAATTGTTTGCCGCGGCTTCACCTTCCTTTACACCCTTTCGGCTTACGCTAAGCAGTGCTCCTTCCGCGCACTCGTCGACATCCTTATAGCCGACACTTGCGGCCACAAAGATCTTATGCCACTTATAAAGATTCTTATAAAGCACCCTTGGCCTGGTGCCGAGTTCCGGTTTGTATGGTTCGAGCCCCTCTGAGGCGGCTATCCCGGCCATCTCAATATCGCTTGCCATATGCAGTTTGATGGCTCCGGTAGGGCATACCTGCGAACAGCGGGTTTCTGTCCAGCCCTCGTCTATGAGATGTGCACATCCGGTACACTTCTGGGCCACCTGCGCCTCTTCATTCCACCAGATAGCACCGTAAGGACAGAAATCAACCAACTCTGGATGTCCTTTGGCTTTCACCGGGTCAATGATGACCAAACCGTCTCCTCGCTTGAAAACTGCACCTTCAGGCGCCTTTTTCATACAGGGCGGGTCATCACAGTGCATGCAGGGCTCGGGCAGGTAGCATACCTGGACGATGGGATACCGTCCTCGCTCTTTGCGATGGATATTGAGCCAACGGTGGCCTGTCCAGGGCTGGGCCCCGGAATAAGGAAAAAAATCATTGCCGACAAACTCGTCCTTGTCAGCGAGAAAGCAGTTGTTGCAGTCGTGGCAGAGGGCGCAGTCAATTACAAGGTTCCACTTTTTCATGCTTCTCCCTCCCATTTCTCTACCTGAATTAAACAGGAATTTGGGGCCATACCTGTTGAGGTCGGCGTAACAAAACGCTTTGGTGTAAGTATGTTGATGCATCCGGCAGTGTCCGGCGAATGACCGGGTTCACCAAGCGGAATATAGTCCGCAACTGATTCGTAGCAGTGCACCGTGCCGGGCAGCACGCGCTCGGTGACCTGTGCGGCAAGGATGACCTCGCCGCGGTCATTGAACGCCCGGACAAGATCCCCTTCTTTGATGCCCCGGGCTTCGGCGTCTTTCGAGTTCAGGCGCAGTATCCAGTAGTTGCTGCCATTGACAAGAACCCTGTGGTCTTTGATGTCGTCGGACCAACTGCCCTTTCCGTCTCCCATCGTGTGAAGGGAATAGCGTGGGTGCGGGCTCACAAGCTGAAGCGGGTACTTATCCAAAAGTTCTTTGGTATGATGCCCTTCCCAGCTGGGCATATACTGCGGGCCCATGGCCGGGCGCTCCGGATCAACCGCCCCCGCCTTCTCAAAACGCTTTAGACTGGAAGCCACGAATTCTATCTTGCCCGAAGCAGTCTGGAGGCCCTTGAGACCTTCAGTCTCCCACGGTTTAGGCCCCAGATCCGAAGTGTCCCGCCGCCTGCCCTCGGCAAACCAGCGCAAGGCCGGTGTACGTTTTCTGTCGGCTGGAACCGGGACCATATAATAACCCTTCTTCTCGAATTCCTCCCACGAGATGCGGCGGGGCAGATCGCTTGCGTGGAAAAGGCGCTTGACCCAATCGAGCTCTGTGTGCCCTCGGTCGGTGTAGATATCGCCTATGCCCAGCCGTTCGGCCAGAAGAGAGAATATCTCGTAATCTGATTTGGATTCGCCCAGCGGCTCGATGCATTTTTTCTGAAGTACAATCAGCCGGTGGTTGCATGCATCGCTCGCCGAGGCACCGGCACCGGTTGCAGATGCCCACTCCCCGATATCCCATCGCTCAAAATTGGTGCAGGCCGGCAGGATGATGTCGGCAAACCTTGCTTCACCCTCAAACCAGATCGACTGGTTGACCACGAACGGGATGTTGCCCTCCCTATACGCCCTTACGTAACGGTTGGTTTCGGTCATAGTGCCGATAAAAGAGGTGCCATACTTGTAATACATACCGACATGCGAATATCCGGGCGCGGGATACTTGTATTTCTGGAACTGCGATTCGATGGAAGAACCGCAGAAACCCTTACCCCGCCATTCAAGGCTCTCATGCATCATAACCTCGGGAATAAGAAGGCGGGAGACTGTCTGGCCCTCGGTGGAATGATGCGGATTTGCCGGCG
>JAIPDT010000071.1 GCA_021737545.1 Desulfobacteraceae bacterium | reverse complement strand
TTGCTCATCCATAGACCTTGACAGGGGATAAACTGCATGCTATGGATGTTTCGTCTTAACGCCGGGGCGTAGCGCAGTCTGGAAGCGCACTTGCATGGGGTGCAAGGTGTCGCAGGTTCAAATCCTGCCGCCCCGACCATTGATTTCAAAGGGTTATGGGTAATCCATAGCTCTTTTTTTATGCCATTTGTTCATAGGGGGCCACATAGGGGGCCAGATTTTCTCTGCTTAAAAGGCCAATAAAAAACAGGATGAAAATCACCAGGCCTTCTTTGGCTGCCAACATTCTTCCCGGCAACGCCCTTACACGATTCCCCATAAGGCGCAACCGTCGGCATTAAAAGCTCCTCTTGATTTTTCAATTCATACGGCGGTCCGGATATCCATTCTTCTTTCGCTGTCGGGTAAAATACCGGGAACTTGAGTATTTTCGCCCCTATTTTTTTCTGCTGCCTTGTCCGTCCCCGCCTCTGGCGTAAGCGTACATCGATTGTCCGGGGATGATTCTCAAGCCTTATGAGTTTTGCCATGGGATTGCCCCCCAACTAATGGTTTCGGTTTTCCTGCACCCGGCCTTTTTCCTTATTTCTTCTGGGCCCTGTCCTGGCTCTTTCTTCTGTCCTTACCGTTCCAGGTGAGCGGCCTTCAGAACGTCCAGCAATTCTGGCTATACCAGCGGCGGCTCATCGATATCCGCTTCGTTTGCTTTCTCTATTGCGCTTTTAAGCATTGAATCCAAGGCTGGATGCTTTGGCTTGTTGTTTTCTCCCATAATTATCTCCGTACAATATTATCTTGAAAAGATGATCACTTTATTCTATTTTTTTTCTACTTACTCCGCCATGACAACAACAGAAAGAAGGAAGATTATGTACCGTTCTCTGTTCTTTTCTTTTACCCTCCTGGTGTTTTTTTGTGCCTCTGCAGCCTTTGCCGATATCGTTATTTTAAAATCCGGCCAAACGATTAAAAACGCCGATGTATCGGAAAAAGACGGAGTAATCTGTTGCGAGACCAATGAAAAAACCTACTATTTAGACAAAGCCTCTGTTGAAAGCATTGTCTCCACTGGCCCGGAGCATGACAGAACTGAGCTTCCAGGCTGGGTCGAAGCACTTGGCTCATATTCCCCGCGATCCCTGTCTTTTATTCGGCACCACAAGCCTACCATAGTTATTGCGCTTTGGGGTATTGGTTTTATCTTCGCGGTCTTGTTGCTTAAATTTTTTGGGTTCAAAGGCTTTACAGCTTACAAGGATACAAAATCCAAAAAAATTCTGCTTCAATCGCTGGAGGAAATAGACGCAGCAGAAAAAAGCGTACTTCGGGAATTTTTCATTGAACCAAAAAATACCGTTGAAATGCCGATTGACGATCCTGTTGTTGCAGGGCTCATTGAAAAACAGATTTTAAAGGCAATCCGGGAAACCGGCCAATATTCAATAAGGGGGCTGTTGCTACCGATTCAGATCAACCCGCAAGTAAAAGAACACGTCACCCGTGAGCTGGTAGGATATTCCGACAATGGAGCCGACAGAAAAGCCATGATGGATTCAAGGCCGGATTTTATAAATAAGGTTGATGATTATTGGGTGACATGATGCCAAATCTAAGGCATGCTTTATTTTTAAGCCACCAAATCTTGAAATGGAGGGTATTTATGCGCTGCCTTTATGCCATTGTATTAGCATTTCTCTTGCTTTTTCCGGCTGGCTCTCCTGCCTGGGACTTTGAGAACGCCCCTGAAACCGCCACAGGCGGCGACATGCCGACCGAGGAAAACACTCCGGGAGCGAGTCATGATCGTAAAAATACCCGTTCCCGCGACTTTAAAAGGCATCAAAAGAACTACCGGGAATATAAAAAACGCCATGAAGCTACTCCTGACTCTGGCCCACACGGCAGGTATTTGCCACGCGCAAATGGGTGTGTTTATGATCTTGAAACGGGCAAAACCTTTGTTCCTGGTGAAAGGCTTCCAACCGGGCATCACTTTATCCCCCCGGAAAGCGAAGACGACCATCTTATTTTAACAAAGTGATTGGAGCAATCTGAGGCCCGACTTTTGTTGACGTTACCCTAAGGGTTTTCTATAAATTGTTTACCGTCGGGCCTTACCGATAATGCTGCCGCCCTGACAGTGTTTTCGGTTTGCCCGGCGGTAAGATGTTTTTTGCAAGACATTTTACCCCCGACCCCACCCCTTGCTCAAGTCGAGATCGTTTAACCTGCTGCGTCTCAGTGAGTCTATTCTTTTACGGAAGGGCTTGTCTGTCTTCAGATCGTCCGGCAATTCTGGCTACACTATATCCGGTTCGGCCCTACATACGATTGCCAAGATTTGCAACCCCTCAGAGATCAAAGGTCATGAAGAGATTCCGCCTCATGGCCTGCAGCAGCCTTACCCCCATCCTATCGTATGCCTGCCCCCGAGATCGTCCAAATTTGAAGCAAAAACCCTTTCTCACGTATCCATGGGAAAGCAAAGAACGGGTTGGTGGCACCCCCACTTAACGCCAGGGCAAACTCCCCGTGCCTTCGGCGAGGCTTATGCTGGACCCCAAATCCTCCATCCAACCTTTTCCAAGGTCCCTTTCTTAAACCGTCAGCCATATGCCTGCCTCTAAATAGGGCCAATTCCGAGGGCGACAGATGACCCAGCAAACCAATGGCTCCCGCCGAATAGATTGCTTTATGCGTCAGTAAACATCTCTTCCAGCTTATTCCGGCTAATGGCCAGATATTCCCTGTCCTTTGAGAAAACCTCCAGAGTAATCGTTTCGTTGTATCCAATCTCCTTCAGCGCATTCACCACCTCGGCGAAGTCAATGGTCCCTGCACCGATGGGAAGATGATCATCATCGCGACCCCGGTTGTCGCTGGCGTGGATGTGGCCGATGCGATCGGGAAAACGCCTGATGAAACCCAGAATTCGTTTTGTCCCGCCGTCTATATTTGCATGGCCCGTATCCAAAGTCAGTTTGGCATTGGGGAAACGATCGAATAATGCGTCAAAATCTTCGGGCCGGACCAGAGAAAGGGCCCGGGGGAACATATTTTCTACGCAGACGGTCAGGCGCAGCCTGTCAGCCTCGCTTAGCAGCCGGGCCATTGAATCCATGGCGTATTTTCGGGCTAGATCAGGCAGCATGGCCCCCAGCCCATGAATAAAACTCGGATGGAGCACGGCTTTGATCGCTCCGAGTTCAGCCGCCATGCGCATGGATCGCAGGCTCTCTTCAATGGAGGCTTCTCGGATCGTGTCGGTGAGATCCGCCGTGGAGACAAAGGTTGGCAAATGGCAGACCAGATCCATTCCAAAACTGTTCAACAATTGGCAGAACTCCGCCTTGTGCGCCTTAATGACTGAATGATGGGCATAGGGCGCGTCCATGGTCACCTCTATATAGTCGAAGCCGAGTTCGCCAAGCGCTTCCACTTCCTGTAAAAGCGAATTCAAAGGGGAATTCATGACACCATAGCGCATAGGTTACGAGCTCCTTCTTAAATGTTTCCTGTGCAGCACCGCAGGCCTCTATGTCCGGTGTGATAAAATCGGTTTAATTTTTCTGGAGACTCTTTTGGTTAAAAAACCTGCAGCCTACCCCCGCCGCCCTCTCGCCACAATTAAAAGAATTTATGGTAAAGCAACTTCAATGGGGCCACGACTTACGTCATGGTTGTAACTCAATCGTCCATCCGCTCGGCGTGCCGGTGCCCTCGCTTCAATGGGGCCATGACTTGCGTCATGGTTGTAACTACCGCGGGATCGAAAACATGTTCGGCCATATCTGGCTTCAATGGGGCCATGACTTGCGTCATGGTTGTAACTTTCGGTGGTGTCATATCGCCAAGCAGTGAAAACCGGCTTCAATGGGGCCATGACTTGCGTCATGGTTGTAACCCTTACCGGGTTTGACTCGCAGCCGTTGCGCAGCGGCTTCAATGGGGCCATGACTTGCGTCATGGTTGTAACTGTAATTATGGCCGAATCTGCGGTTGCCTGTGAAGCTTCAATGGGGCCATGACTTGCGTCATGGTTGTAACCACCTATTACATACATCCTTGTACCGTCCGGCTTGCTTCAATGGGGCCATGACTTGCGTCATGGTTGTAACTCCGTCTCTACATAGCCTTGCAACAAGGGCCTTTCCGGAGGCTTTTCCGCGAACCCTGTTTTTTCAGTCACATCAATTAAATTGTCAAAGAGCAAACTCAGCCTAAATTTACGTATGGCAAGTACCGCGAACCTCCCCGGATACGAGGACACGCTTATGGTTCGCGGAAAATACATCATAACTCTTTTGGCATCGGCACAAACAACCCCAACCCATAATGACAGCGGGCTCCCAGCGCAAAGGGCCCGGGTACAGGCTTTTCAAAGTTTAAAATGCACCCATAGCCGCGAAAAGGCCTTTCATCTTTTTTGCCGCGCATGAATTGCATCCAGCGGATGGATTGCGCGCCCGTAAGGGTCCAGGGTATCCAGTTTACCTTTACCGGTTTCGGCAGCGCATGAAACTCGCATTCCTGCATGATTTCACCGGTAAGCCACTGCTCGTATGTCCCCCTGCCTCTGCGGTAATGCCTTGCGGTAACAAAGGGGGTTGCGCTCACCCAGGTATCGGCTTGAACCATTGCGGCAGTTTCCGACATTTCCGTCAAGATCAATTGGACATCAGGCTTGTTGCCGGACTGCCATACGGAACCCATGTGGTCCAGGGCCATCAATTCGCTTTCATCAAACGGTTGATTGACACGGATCAGAAGGTGGTCGATCCGATTATCATAGTCTTCATCCAGCGGAAGGTAAAACGCGTGGCCATGATCATGAAGGGGCGCGCCAGAACTGTCCTTACCGCTGAACCGGGAAGAGATCATCTTGGGGTCGCCGCCCTTGATATTCCGGTGAATCCCCATCAATTTCCGGCGGATTTTTTCCGCAAATCCCGCAGTTTCCTTAACATGCGGCAATGCAGGAGAAGACAGGGCATACTTCACGCACCGTGTCCCTGGCTGATAACCCGTTTGCCGCTGCTTGGGCTGCATCGGGTTTAATATGCCCGGTTTTATCCCGAAGGTAACCCACTCGAGTGCCGGGGGCTTATTCCACCCCTTTTGGAGAAGGTCACGGGTTGTTAAGCAGACAGCCTCCTGCCATGTACATGAGTCCGGCAGGTCCAACTCGTCATAACTTTTCCGGGGCATAAGGCAGGCGACCTGGGACTGTTTGTTGCCTCCCGGATCAGAAACATCGTCAAGCGGATGGCAATTCCACTCAATTTCGTCGGGAATGTCGGCTATCCGGGCCTTGACCCAAGACTCGGAGCGGCCGAGATAGTTCAGTTCCGAAAGCAGATCGTTCAAATCCTCGACAGTTGAACCCTCCACGTCTTTATCAAATCGTAGCAGCGCCCTGGCGTCTTTGTCCGTTGCCACAAACGCATCAAAGATCAACTGCTTGGCAGACGGATCTTTTTGGTTACTGCTCTGAAACGTCCGGATATGTCCCGTGGTTGCTTTCGGGAGGTGATAGGTGGGTCTGCCGCTTAATAATTGCATGACAGGGAGGAAACGTTCCTCGCTCCACTCCGGCCTTCTACGTTTCCACACATCGATAAGCGCACGAATCAGGCGATAGGGTGACGGCGGCCACTCCACGTCCCCTTCATTGACATTCCTGCCCCAGGGGTTTGCATGATATCGGCCGGCCGGGAGTCTCAGTTCAATAACCAGCATGACAAGCCCCTTTTATTCGGTTTCTTTTTTGTCACCTTTTTTGACTGTTTTCGTGCTGATTTCCGTAACCGGTGGATCGGCGAAAATACCTCCGCAGGCTTTTATTTTATCCTGCACCAGGGATAGCAGTTCTTCCACCGGTGGCATCGATGCCCCGGCCGGTTCCACAATTCTTACCCCACCGTTATCGAGCCGTAAATCACAAGCCGTGCGGAGCCTAAGCCCGTCATTGAAAAACTTGCGGATTTTGTAGAGCCCGAGCGCAATCAGCAGGTCCGTGGCATCGTCGCCCAGTTCATAGCTTTTGATCGCCCCGATATCCATGTTGAAATAAGCCGTGATATTGCTGGCTGTAAATTCAACACGCTGGTACGGGACATTTCCGTAAACATCTTTGTCATGCTCCTTTGCCCGAATGGTTCCGGTCGGGTCAATGGGATTGTTTTTTACGCCGCCGGAAACCACTTCCCGTACATCCGAGGCTTCAATAAACCCGGACAAGGCCCTGGGGATTTTTACCCGCCCGTCTTCGAGGTTGGCCAGAAACAAGCCATGCAAGAGGGAATTGACATCGTATTTGAATACGGTTTTCGCGATTTTGCGCCAGTCTATGGGTTTTCCCTTATAATAGTCCGCCTCTGCCTGGAAGGCTTCCTTGAAAGTGGCATCGGTAATGATGTAAGGCGAATTCAGACGGTGGGCCTCGATCAGGGAGTTTGTTTCTGCATCTGTTGCCCCTGAAAGCCTGGCCTTAACATAGGAAAGCCCCTTTAGCTCCGGAAGCAGGTCACTGTCCGGCCCCACGATAACGTCTTCAAGATGGTTGGCAGTGGACTGGGCGGATTCAACAAGCAGTTTCCGCGTGCCGTCCGGCAATTGATAAGTGGCCGGGCCGATATCCGGAAAACCCGTGGGCTGAAAACGGTCTCCCTGGATGGGTTTCAAATCAGCTTCCATTAATACCCGCTGGCCTTGTTTCATTTGCTCAAGCATATGCCACCCCTGTTGTTTGCGGTTTTGTTTTTAAGACTCGGGCAGCCAATTGCTCCCGGTTTTTAAGCGGGATTATAAGGCTTGCCAGCATCCGGACAGAATCATAATTACTGCCGTATTTGACCGGGTAAGGCGGCAGCTCAGAGACCCGAAGCCTACGGGCAGCCGTCTCGCAGGCCTCGTCAACCCGGCCGGCAAGTAATAGGCGCGGTATCCGCGTTTCGTATTTCAGCATTTTTCCGTTTATATCATGGGGTATGTGCAAAAGTTTAAGCAAACACCATGTTCTGGAAACCACGGATTGGACCGCAGGCTGGCGCCAACCATAACGAACATTTTTCAGCCCCGTTTTCCCCCAGTTGATTGCGGCAAATCCCCACATGAGATCTTCGATCTTGCGATCATCGCACAAACCATACAAAAAAGGCATGGCATCTTCTGCATGGATTTCGAGACAGGCTGAAAGCGGAATTTTTTCAACAGATTTGCGGTCAGCGTCCATGATGCGGTAAGCAAGCAGGTTGGCAATACGCTCCGCCAAGTAGCTGCCAACCCAGTGCTGCTGCTCCTTGTTTTCATCCCAATGCCACGGGGCATTGGGGGAAACGCCTGCAAGGTTGCTCATTACAGGCCCGATTTTTCCGTTTCCTTCTATCGACGCGATGGCCGCCGCAATACGGACTTCCGGGCTGCCGTCATCACAGTATGTTATCCACCTTGGAGAAAGGCCGTATATCGGCCGGTTTAATTTCGGCATTTTCCGCAAGTCCCGCATCCCTGTCAGTCGATTCATCTGTCCAACAGCGCAAACCAGGGAAATAAACTGATAAGGTTCAGCCCGCAAGGCGCAGGAAAAAATGGCCTCGTCAATCTGCTTTCGGGCGGTCTTGTATGTTGCCGGCTCGTTTTTAAAACCTTTCCTAAACTGGTCCAGGCGGTCGGTAATCGGATCGAGTTCTGCCAGTAGTTCCATGCCGGGCTGGTATTTTACCGGGATCTTGCCAACGGGCACGGCAACGTGGGTATCCCCGCGGCGCTTCAGGTAACTGTATCTTTCAAAGGCAACAATCCCGCGATCCACCCCAAGGCTTCCAACCGCCCGCGAAAACTCGAGCCCACTGGTGGATTGCCTGCGCCCTAAAGACGAGCGCCCCTCCCCGAAAACATGTTTCAGTTCATGATAGCCGGCAGGCTTGGCCCATAAGGGAAGCCAGGTTTCGTTTGCGCCGGTCTCTGTGTATTCGCTGGAAGTGAACCCGACCGGGGAAAACCGCACGGAAAACGGGCTGGTCAAGGCGCTTTGATCCACGGAATGCCGCCGGACAATGGCGCTTGCCATCATCAACGCCCCTTCCAGCGACAGCACGTAATCCCAGGGGTTGGCCTTGAAATCCTTGGTTTCAACCTCCATGCCCTGGTTGTAACCACCGGCTCGTCCGGGATCGAACTGTCCGATTTTTGCACCTGGCATACCGGTGACCGGTGCCGCAAACAAGGCTCCGTTCAAAAGCTCCATGGTTCTTTGGGGCTTTGACTTGATCAGCAGATAGGCAATCTGACGCATGAAGTTGGAGCCGAATTCCAGGCGGGCGTCGTTGCCCCCCGTGCCCAACAAGCGATTATAAGAAATCCTTCGGTCTTCATGAATGGCGCACACCGCGTCCAGCCACTGGACACACGCATCCGGAAGCCTTGCCCGGCACAGAGGCAGGATAATGTCCTTGTTCTTTTGCCTTATATATTCACTGTACTTGGTAACCGCCTTCCCAATGGTCTTCAACCAGTCTTTCCAGGCGGTTTCCCGCTCTTTGGTGTTAATACCTTTTTCTTCATTCCAGGTTTTCAGGTCATCGATGTTTTCGGACAAAACAGGGCGATCCGTCGGCAGGTCCGGAATGTCCGGCGGTGTTTTGACGGCGTCTGCCAGTGTTTTGATTTCATCCTGCTTTTTACCGGCTGCCGTTTCTTTTAGCATCTCGCCAAGGCCCGAGATGACCTCTGCCGGGGTTTTTAACTCCTTGGCCCATTCCGGCCACGATGTAACCGCCCTGATAGCTTTGGCATATATCGCAAACCTTGGTTGATCGCTTTCCAGAATTGCCCGGAGCCCGTCTTTGGAGTCGTTGGGATAAAAGCCACTGCTACCGTTCCAGGGGGTTATAATCGGAGTCGGCGCATACTCATTGCAGAAAAAATCCATCAACGCCTCGACGGTCAATGACGTTTGCACCACAAACGTGTCTGCCTTCCAGGCTCCTTTAACACCAGGATCTTTTTGCTCTGCCAGAAGCCGGAGGACAGCCATGGATTTTAAATACCCGGCAAGCGGCCTTGACTTGCATCCGGTTAAAACGATCTCATTCATTGTTTTTTTGCCTTTTTTTGCTGGCCCGCCAATCGGCAACACGTAAAATCGCTTCAAGAAACGATAGGCGCAGCGGCCCGATATCGGGATTATCCGTTAAAGAGATAACCCTTGAAAGCCAACTCGGACCTTTTTGGTCTTCTCCCAAAGACATGTAGGAAAGATCCATTGTGGTTTCCGGAAGCATCACGCCGCCGCCGAGATCCGCCTCGGGCAGAACGTCACCATCCCAAATTCCCCGGGCGAAACGGATTTCAGGGTCGGACGGATATTGTTCATGAGGCAGGGATCGTATGGAAAGCCTGACCTTGCCGTGGTGGGCCACCGCCAAATAAGCGGCCAGGTCCGGCAGGCCGTTTTCCAGCATGGCAATTGCCGAGGCCAGTTCGTGCCGGAAGCCTTTTCGCTCATATGAAATATTGTCAACAGCGGCTTTGCCCCATGTTTCTGATCCAGATGGTGCTTGATCTCCATTGCAGAGGGCGCGCTGGAATACGGAATGGGCCTTTCCCGCATCATGCCATCTGGACGCCAAATTCAGGGCCTTCCCAAACGTCCCATCGTTTATCGGGATATTCTTGCAGAAAAAATTAACAGTCTCTGCCACATCGTCTGTATGTCGGGCCAGTGATATCCATTCGGAAATGGCATAGGGGTCATCATCGTTTCCTTCCTCTCCTTGCGCTGGCAGAGGGATTACGTCCGGAATATCCTTTTTGTCTCCGGTCCATCCTAGTTCCTTGCTGTAGCCGCCGTTTGCTGTATCAAACATCAAGGTGAGCCCGGGATAGATTTCATTGTTCGAATATATTCGGGCCCATTGCCTGTCCAGGTGGTCCCATCGCCAGATTGGCCAGTCCCTGTTTTGTTTCAAGGCGGCAACAGGAACCCTGCACAATTCCTCACGATTGGGAGCCGGCTCGTCTGGGGAAGGGTTTTCGCCGGCCAGGTTTCGCCAGAACACCTGAACGTCCATTTCATTTGTATCCCTGATAAAACGGGATACGTCAATGTCGCCGCCTGCAAGGTCAGGTGTGGTGTCAAAAAGCTCGATCAGGTCCTTACGCCGGATCACATGCTGATACGTTGGGGTAGTATTTGGCGGCGGAATGTTTGCGGGTTGCACATCCGGAGTAATGGTCTCAAGCTGTCGCCTGCTTTCCTCTAAATCTTTTGCGTCATACGGCCTGGCGGCGCCTTTTTTGGAAAGATCCATATCTGCCCAGATTACCTTAGGTTGCTTCTCATGGCCGTGGCGATTACACCGCCCGAATCGTTGCACCATAGAGGGCCATGGTGCCAGTTCGGTATAAAGCGTGGCAGAAGATGTATCCACCCCGGCTTCGATCACCTGCGTGGCGACACAAATTGTTCCGGCAGATCCTGGCTCGGCAAGCATACTTTTAATCGCACCCGCCCGGTCCTGCGAGCGGAAGCGTGAATGGATAAGGACCGTATCCGCATCCGGCGACCTGGCTTTTATTTCCCTGTACAATGATTGTGCCCGTTGGACCGTATTAACAACCGCAAGGGTGCGCGAGCCTGGCTGATGGCTTTCTATGATGCAAGCCGCGGCTTTTTTTGTTTCCACGGCGTCAAAAAGGGCCTTTTCAAGTGGTTTACTTGCATAAACGCGTTTTTTAAATGCGTCGGAAGCCCTGTCTTCATCAGACATTTCAAGGATCTTCAGGGAGTCCACTGTGGCTGCAAAATCTACTGTTTCCAGCCAATCCGGGCGCAGGGTGGCGCTCATCCATATGGAACGGGTCGGCAAAAATGTACCCATCGAATCCCGGAACGCTTGAAGTTGAGCGGTTGTTGCCAGCCCTTCCCCCATAAGCTGGACTTCATCCATAACCCACAGGCAGTCGTTGTTTAACAACCCGAAATGCACCGGCCACCTGAAGCGGCTCATCCCGTATCCGCGGTTAAGGGCTCTTGAAAGCAGCTGGTCCTGCGTGCCAATAAGAATCTGGGGCTTTTCTGGGCAAATATCCCACGTCCCGGAAATATCACCGCCCATCAAAACATGGACCCCCGGCTGCTGGTCTTTAAAAAAATATCCAGCGGCATTTACATTTTCTAACCAGGCCGAAGCGTTTTGGCTTGTTTGCTCCACAAGCACCCGCATTGGCAGACAGTAAACAAGTCGTCGCGGAGTATCGGGGACATCCATATACCGTTTGTACAGCCAGGCGAGAATGACTGCCGCTGTTTTCCCCATGCCGGTGGGGATCGATATAATATCGGGCCAATTCTGGCAGGCAAGCTGCTCTTGATAGGGATAAGGAGAGGAAGGCAAACCAGTCGCTGTTCTGAAAAAATCGATGTATTGCATGCAGACCTCGATTTTGGATAAACGTAAAATCGTATCCGAATTTAAAAGTAAGCCTTTCGCAGACCGACCATGCTGACTGGAAGCAAATGGAACCACGCTGATGTGAATATTGCCGGAAGCCGCGCTTGCGTAGCAGATAACGCCACACTGAAAGAATTACTAATACTGATATCAAAATATTTTAAGCAGTTCAATAAGGATCTTTTTGCCAGGCACGTCCCGAAGCCAGAACTTGCTACCTATAGAACTACGTCTAAAGTTTGGCAGGCATTAATTACAGTTCTTCCGACCGACTAAAAATTGCCGGAGGGCGCTTTCTGTGGCATTGTTGTCCGGGGTGATATAACTGTCTTCAAGATACCGGCCCAGCACCGGCCAGTTGGCAAGAGCATAGTTTACAGCCTTGCCCAAAAGCCCCTTCGGACGTGTCTGGCTGGATTATAAGTGTAAGTAAGATAGAGATTGTTCACTGATATTTTGATTAAAGAATTGATTCGCCACCTGGGAAGGTTTTTTTATGTTGGTAAAACCCCCTAAAACACTGCCCCATCCCGCGACATTACTTCGCCTTTTTAAGGCCAAATTTGAAGCAAAACACCCTCCTCACGGCCCCCATCCGAAGAAGATTTTATCCTGTTGTCCTGAAAAAACATCGGCCCGATTTATCATAAAGCCTAACAACCGGTTGAAATGGGAAACATTAATGAAGGAGGGGCAGAGAAAAAGGGGGCGCAAAAACTATATGTTTTCGGCAACACTTGATCTGGCAATCCTCAGAATTTCTACGGTAAGCAGGAGGGCGTATAATAGCCGCTATGTTGCAATCGTGATCCTAATCTGGATTCGTCCCCAAGCCATAATCAATCGATAACGATTTTATATTTTATTCATAGCCTGTGGTGAATCAACTCCTGGTCTGCTGTCTCCGGAACCACAATCTCCATTTCCGCGGATTCAAATGATTTCTCGT
>JAIPDT010000070.1 GCA_021737545.1 Desulfobacteraceae bacterium | reverse complement strand
AACTTGTCCAATGCTTCTTTCCGTCGCCGCCAGTCAGGCATGCACCGTGTCAAAAGAGAATAAAAGCCCTTTGAATGGTTATGATTTTTCAAGTGGCAGAGCTCGTGCATGATCACGTATTCGATGCAATGCACCGGCATTTTGACCAGGTTCACATTGAGCGTGATCCGGCCTGAAGGGCTGCAGCTTCCCCAGCGCCTTTTCATGTATCGGATGGCCACATCCGGTTCAGCCACGCCGTGGCGGGCGGCAATCCTGTAGCATCTTTGAACATACCCGCTCAGCGTTTCATGGGCCCTTTTTCTGTACCATGCCACCACCGCCTTTTCCACGCTTTTGGTATCTGCCCTGTCTTCCACCCAGACCCATAAATACCTTCCCAGCAGTTTTGCGGGCTGCCGGCCGCCGTTTTCCACCTTCAAACGGTACTGCCGGCCCAGGTATATAATTGTCTCCCCGCTCAGGTAACGCCTGGGGGCGGGCAGGGGATGGAACTCTGCCAGATGATCCAGCGTTTTTGCAATCCACGGGGCCTTTTGTTTGATGGCCCCATGAATTTCATCATCATTTGCGGTTTCCGGGGCAAAAATATCCACCGCCAACTCCGGTGATACAACAACCCGCAGATTTTTGCGGTCCGTACGGTGGAGTCGGTATTGAATCAGCCGCTTTCCGAACGCAATTATACGTTCTCCGGCCTCAATCTTCATTGGCAATGGCCACCTCGATACACCGGTCAATGATCGCGTCGTGATCGTCCAGGGAAAGCGAAATTCCCTTTTCGTCTTCGATTTCAAACAGGATATCGTCGATTTCACCCCGTATCCTGTTGATGGCGTCCTGGTTTGTCCGCCAATCTCGGATCTTGTGCTTTCCGATACGATTTACGATCCGAAGGGCGATTTCCGTTTGCCCTCCGTCCGTGTTTCCGCCGTATCCGGATACCGATTCCCTTATGCATCCGTAATACCGGCGGGCCATGTCATTGCCCACCAGTTCGGACGGGACTTCTTCGTCAGTGTGCGTGGCCACCTTTGTGGAAATATCCCTGATCTTATCCAGTGCTTCAAGAGCTTCCAGCCTTCCCTGGTGGTAGGCCTCGATCACCTCTTCGAGCAGTTTTGAAAATTTTTTGTAAAACGCCGGGTCCTTGGCCATTTCCTGCTCGATGACGTGTTGGGTGGCAGATGCGATCATGTCCGCCTTGGCCCCGGCGCTTTTTCCCTGGTCCTCGAGCACCTGCCGTCTTTGTGCGGCGTCGAGAAGATTAATCGGTTCACAGAGCTGTTCCACCTCGGCCGCGCCCACATGTGTATGGATCAGCTTTTTGATCCTGGGCTCATATTCGGAAAAATCAATGGATTCCTGATAGCGCTGGGTAACGGCTGCGCGCAGGTTTTGGAAAAACTTGAGATCGGATTTATACTGATTGACGGTTTCGCGGGGTGTTTGTTCAAGAAAGTTCGATGATGACAAGGCCAGAGACAATGTTCTGGCAAACCGGCTGAATCGTTCGTAGAATTTGTTGCGAAGATCGGCATCGCGCAGATGCACCTCGTAGGTTTCCGCGTCCCCGGCGCCTTTGACCTGGCCGAACAGTTCCCAGAGATCGGAATGAAGCTGCGGCAGTTGTGCCGCCCTGTCGGCAATGTATGTGACGGTATCCTCCAGATCGGCCCGGTCGTAGTCGGCAAGCTGACTGTAGAAATCCACGGCTTCGTCGAGTTCCTGGATCACGCCGCTGTAATCGAGAATCAACCCGTATTCCTTGCCTTCATGCAGGCGGTTAACCCGGGCTATGGCCTGGAGCAGGGTATGTTCCTTCAATTTGCGGGCAAGATAAAGAACCGTGTTGCACGGTGCGTCAAAACCGGTCAGAAGCTTGTCCACCACGACAATGATTTCCGGTTTTTCCCCTTGCTTGAAAGCGTTTATCATCTGTTTGTTATAGCTCTTCTCCGAGCCGTACCTGTCCATCATCTGCTGCCAGAACGCTTTTTGCTTCTCGGACGTCCCCTGGCCGTTTTGTTCGCCTTCCTGCGTGTCCGGGGCCGAAATCAGCACCTCGGTGGAAACCATGTTGAACTCGTCCAGAAATTCCTTGTACTGAAGCGCGGTGTCCTTGTCCGGGGTCACAAGCTGCCCCTTGAGCCCCGTGCCCTGGTAGGCGGTTGTATAGTGAAGGCTCACATCCCAGGCAATCATTTGCACCTTCCGGGCTGACTTGTTGAGCTGGCGCTCCGTGGAGAACTTACGCTTCAGATCCGTGCGCTGGTCTTCGGTAAGCCCCATCGTGATTTTTTCAAACCAGTTGTCGATCGCCTGCTTGTCAACGGTTTGCGGCACATGCCGGGCTTCGTAAAGCAGGGGAACCACCGCTTTGTCCGCAACCGCCCGGGAAATGGTGTAAGCCGGTCTGAACAGATCACCGAACTGGGCAAAGGTGTTTCTCTTTGCCGACTTGGCCAGGGGCGTTCCGGTAAACGCTATAAAGCATGCCCCTTTCAGCGACATCCGCATCCGGGCGTGCTGTTCGTGGTACTGGCTACGGTGACCTTCGTCCACCAGCACGAAGGTGTCCCGGCTTACCCGGTCGATTGCCCGGCCGGATGCGGCAGTGGCAAACTTGTGTATAAGCGTGGTGATGATATGCGCCCTGCGGTCGACAAGGAGTTCGGCCAAGTGCTTGCCGGTCTTTGCCTGTTCCGGCTCCAGGCCGCAGGCCCGGAAGGTCCCCCAGATCTGATCGTCCAAATCGATTCTGTCTGTTACCAGCACGATTTTGGGGTTGATGATGTCGGGATGCAGCGCCAGGGATTTTGCGAGCATGACCATGGTCAGCGATTTGCCGCTGCCCTGGGTGTGCCAGACCACGCCGCCGGGCCGGGGCTGCTCCGGCGGTGCGGCCAATACCCGCTCAAGAATATTGTGAATTGTAAAATACTGCTGATACCGGGCGATTTTCTTGATCCCGTTGTCAAACAGGATGAACTTGTAAACCAGTTCCAGCAGCCGCTGCGGACGGCAGAGGCAGTAGAGCAGCCGGTCCTGTTCATATACTTGCCGCCCTTGTTCCAGTATGAGCAGATAATCCTTCCGGACATCCGCAAACGGGCCGGACAGGAGCCGATCCACCCCCTGCCGATCCATTTCCTGATCCAAAAGTTCCCGGATCACGGGGTCCGTGTTTTCCTCCTGCCATACGGTCCAGAAGGGCCGGGGCGTGTTCGTGGTGCCGTAGCAGGCCTTGTCCCGCGCCAGGGCCAGAAGAATCTGGCAGTAGAGAAAAAGCTGGGGGATGCCGTCTTTAGCCTGATAGTCCGCAAGCTGGTCAATGGCCAGGTCGACGGGCGGCTTGCGGGTCTGCGTATAGGCGGAACGCTTGCATTCCATGACCGCAAGCGGGATGCCGTTTACAAACAGCACAATATCCGGCACGTAGTGCTTCTGATGTCCGATCCGCTCCACCTTGTACTCGGCCGTGCAGTGAAAGGAATTGTTCTGCGGGTTTTTCCAGTCGATATATTCGATGGTGAAACTTTTTGTGTCGCCTTCAACGGTCTGGGGCACGCTGGTGCCCAGACACAGCAAATCATAGGCCTGCTCATGCTGGTGGGTGGCGCCCGTGGCCCGGAAGGCTTTCAGGGCCTGCACCGCATTCTGGATGGCGTTTTCGGTAAACGGGTGCCTCTCCCCCTTGAACTCGAACCGGCAATTGCTTCGGAGATGTTCCAGCAGGATCGGCTCCAGGATCGCGGATCCCAGGCGCCCGCCGCGGAGCCGGACTGCCTCCTCGGGCGTAAGGTACTGCCATCCCGTCCGGATCAGAAGCTCAAGCCCCGGGAGCTGGGACTGCACCTTCTCCAGGTAGCTGGGCGGCTTTTGCTCAGTTTGTCCGAACGGCTTCTGCTCTTCCATTTTGTTCTTCCGTTACCCGCACTTCACCGGTCAGCAGTTTCTGCATGAGACCGCGTTTTTGTTTTTCAAGGGCATTGAGCTTCTTTTCATGCAATGAAATGTCTGCATCAACGGTTGCAAGGGCATCTGCGACAGCCTTTTGTTCCGCTTTCGGGGGCAGGGGAACATGAATCAGCGAAAATTCTTTCCATCTGAGGCTTCCGCGCCGATCCACTGACGCATTGGTTGCGGTCTTGAATATGTGCCTGAAGGTATCTGTTTTAAGTACTGCGTAAAGGTATTCCGGGATCACTTTTTCGTTACATTGAAACACTGTGTATATCGGACTAACCAGCCCCTTATCGTGCTTCCCCAAAAGACCGATGGATCCCTCTTCGATATGATTGGACGGAAAGCCGAACTGCCCATGCCGGATAATTTTGTAATTTGTGGTGTTCTCGCTGAAGACCCTTTTGCCGAAATATTCGGATGATTCCACAAAGCCTGTATATTTGGAACAGGCCAGCACCGGCAGATCATCTCCATTTCTATTGCGTTCCGAGCATTCTGTGGAAATATCCTTAATTTGCGGGCATTCCCAATCTTCCGGCAAATCAAAAAAACGGTATGAAACCCGATTGTTTTGTTTTTCATAAGCGGGCAGCCGCTTTTTACCGGTCAGAAGCTGCTGCATCAGGCCCTTTTTGAGGCGCTTTTTGGCGTCAATAAGTTTTCGGGTCTGTTGTATGGCCTCGTCCCATGTGGAAAGGATTTCGGCGATTTTTTTTTGTTCAGCGAAGGGCGGGGTTATAGCTGTTTTCTTTTTTATTGATGATTGTGAGATTAAGGGTTGGCTTCCTTTGTTGCGTAGATTATTCAAATTTAGATAATCCAATAAGTATTCAAAAAATCGTACATTTGCTTTCTTATGCCACCTTGAGATATACAACGCATTGTCTGTCACCCAATAATGGCCAGAACCCCGCTGCACGCATCCACATTTCTCCCCCACACGGCCAATAATCAATGTTTCTCCGCTGCAAAAACTATTTGAACTGTATCCAAGAATTCCATTGCCCCCATATACAGGGTATTGAGCATTATGCTGGTTGACCTGGACTGTGTCTTGAGGCTTTGGGAGCCCACTAGATAATTCAAACCAAGAGCCGAGAATGTCAACATTCCAAGCGCTCGGAATCCACCCCATCTTGGTCTTTTTATATCCGGGTCTGTTTTCGTTCCGGTCCTTCATCAGAATCCAAGCTCCCTGAGATACTGGTCCATCTTTGCTCGGGTTTTGAAAAGCTCGGCCTCGATTTGCTCAATCTCCTTTTGAGCGGCCGGGATATCCACCTCGGGTTCCGGTTCAAAGGTGTCCACGTACCTGGGGATGTTGAGGTTGAATTCGTTTTCCTCGATTTCCGCGTAAGATGCCAGGGAGGAATATTTTTCAACGGTTTTCCTGTTTCTGAACGTATCAACGATTTTTTCGATGTCTTCTTCCCGGAGCCGGTTTTGATTGGTGTTCTGCTCATACTCCCGGCTGGCGTCAATAAACAATACCTCGCCCTTGCCGCCGGGTTTTCTTGATTTGTCAAAAATCATGAGTGCGGCGGGAATGCCGGTGCCGTAAAAAAGGTTCTGCGGCAGACCGATAACCCCGTCCAAAAGATTTTCCCGGATCACGGCTTCCCGGATCTTTCCTTCCTGACCTCCCCGGAAAAGAACCCCGTGGGGCACAACCACGCCCACGCGCCCCTTGCCTTCAGCCGCCGATGCCAGCATGTGAAGGATAAACGCCCAGTCGCCCTTGCTTTTGGGCGGAATGCCCCGGAAAAACCTTCCATAGCGGTCGTTGGCCGCAATTTCCTGGCCCCACTTGTCCAGGCTGAACGGCGGATTGGCCACCACCACGTCGAATTTCATCAATGAATCGTTTTCCAGCAGCAGTGGATTCCGGATGGTGTCCTCCCATTCAATCCATGAGGAGTCCATGTTGTGCAGAAACATGTTCATCTTGCAAAGCGCCCAGGTGCTGCCGTTCATCTCCTGTCCGAAAAGGGAGAAATCGTCCGATCCCACCTGTCTGGCGGTCCGGATTAAAAGGGATCCCGAGCCGCAGGCCGGATCGGAGATGCGGTCGCCCGGCCCGGGTGCAACAAGGCGGGCCAGCGTTTCGGACACTTCTGCCGGGGTGTAGAATTCGCCGGCTTTTTTTCCGGCGGTGGCGGCAAAACGGGCGATCAGGTATTCGTACACATCGCCGATGATGTCCATGTGACCGACGGCTTCCGGCCGCAGATCCAGGTTCGCCAGGTCCTCGAGCAGGTTTTTGAGTCGGGTGTTTCGCTGGCGCGCCTGTCCCAGATTGGCTTCGCTGTTAAAGTCGATATTGCGGAACACGTTGTGGAGCTTGCCCTTGTTGGCGTCTTCCAGGTGTTCCAGCAGAATGTTGATCAGCTCGCCGATGTTGGTTTTCCCGCGTCTTTCAAAAAGGCTGTCAAATGTGGCGGGGAAAGAGTCTTCCGTGTTGCCGTCTGTATCCCGGATTTCGATTTCCGGTATGATAAATCGCTCCCGGCCCAGTGCCCGCTGTATGCGGACCGGATCCCCCTTGTATTTTTTCTCGTACTCGGCGGTTTTTGATTTATGGATATCGCTGAGGTATTTCACAAAGAGCATGGTCAGGATGTAGTCCTTGTACTGCGCCGGATCGATGACTCCGCGAAACGTGTCGCATGCCTGCCAGACCTTGTTAAAAATGCCGTTTCGTTTTTGCTGATCGTTCATTTGCTGCTCCTTGAACTTATGTGTTGTCACGAACCGCCTGCATGCAAGCGGTTGTGATCATTTCCCTGCGTTTTTCTCCCAGCTTGCGGATCAGCTCGATTTCCTCTCGCAGCAGAGTGTTCAGGCTGGCAATCTGGTCCTGAACTGCGGCAGGCGGAACCGGGATATGGATGTCTTCCAGGACAGATCGCCGAACCACGGGCATGTGAACCCCTCGGCCGCTGTGCTGCCGGAGGAAATGATCCACGGGCTCTTGGTTTAAATACCAGAACAGGTAATCCGGCGATAGCTTTTCGCTGGTTACCCGGATAATGAAAAAGCAGGCCGCCGCCAGCACCCGAGCGGGGATTTCCTTTATCAGGACGGAATAATTGCGCGGCCCCCGGGCCATAAACAGCAGATCACCGGGTTCCAGGGCCCGGTCCTTTGCGGACAGGTTCGGACTGAAGCGGGTCATGTCTGCAGTCTGATAAGTGAGCCGGTCCGCATCCACATCCCGCGCCTGCAAAATATAGTGGGAGCCATTGGCTTGGTGTTCAATTTTGCCCCGACTAATATAACCACTCTGGATTTTTGAGATTTCTTTTAAGCGCATAATATAAATTTCATATCACGGTATCCAGGCAACTGCAATGAAAATGATGACCTATTAAATTAAATAATGCGATTTTGATTATCTTGCAAAAAATAATTTGACTTTTTGTATTTTTCGTGCGCAATATAGAATATCTTGCATAACATTTTTAAAAAGAAAGGATAGTCCTATGAAACCAACAATTACATTTTTTCCCGTGGGAAACGGGGACATGACCCTGATCAAACTCGGAGACAAAACGACCATCCTGGCGGACATCAACCTTTGCAGTTCAACTGACCAAGACGGAAATCAAATTTTTGATGCAACGGCTGCCTTAAGGGAGAACCTGGAAACTGATGCGCATGACAGGCCTTATGTGGATGCGTTTTTGTTGACCCATCCAGACCAGGATCATTGCAGGGGACTTAAACAACATTTCCACTTGGGGCCCATGTCTGACTATAATTTCGATCCTCCTGAGGGAAAAGAATTAAAGATTGTCATGCGGGAAATCTGGTCATCCCCGATGATTTTCAGGCGGGCAAGCAAAAACCATCCGCTGTGTGAAGATGCCAGGGCTTTTAATACAGAGGCCAGAAGAAGAGTGAAGGTTTTCCGGGAATGCAGCACCCTCTCACAAGGGGATCGGATACTGATCATCGGTAAAGACGAGAATGGCAAAACCGACGATCTGGGGTCCATACTGATAAAAGTCGACGAGGTGTTCAGCAAGATTAACGGAACGGCAAATGATGTTTCCATTCGCGTGCTCGCCCCGATCCCTGTGCAGGAAGTTTCAGAGGAAGAAGAGCGGCTGAGCAAGAATTATTCAAGCGTGATCCTTCAATACACTTTTTCCGTCGCCGGGCAGGATGATGCCTGTCTGTTTCTGTCAGGAGGAGATGCGGGGGTCTATATATGGGAGAAACTTTGGGACCGGAAAAGGGCCAAAACCGATGACCTCAAATATGATCTGCTGCTGACACCGCATCATTGTTCATGGCATGCCCTCTCCCATGACAGCTGGAGTCAGAGTAAAAATCCCGCGATCAGTCAGGACGCCAGATCAGCACTTTCACAGGGGGGGGAATGCGCCTTTGTCGTATCCAGCAGCAAGCCAATCCAAAATGACAAAAACGACCCGCCCTGCTGGGGCGCCAAACAGGAGTATCTTTCTATTCTAAGCTCGGTGGAAGGTCAATTCTTCTGCACTGGTGAGCGCCCCAACCAGGAAGCGCCGGAGCCAATGGTGTTTAAGATTTCCGCGCAAGGCCCTCAACCACCTACAAAGCAAAGTACGTCCGTGGGTGGCGCCGCCGTCGGAGCAGGAAGTACAAGGGAGCCCCTGCACCATGGCTAAAAAAAAGACAAAACCCAGAAAGAAAACCCAAAAAAAGAAAAGCGGCAGCAAACCCGATTTGCACCCGGAAGCCGAATATGCATTTAAAACAATTCAATCACATCCGGCGGTTTTCGACCGGGTAAATCCTCCCCGCCCACTGAACAATGGAGGCTTTGAGATCGATCTTGAAATGGAGGTCCCCATGCCCGCCCGGGCGATGAGGGGCGGGGCCAGCTGGACCGGGGTGAGGGCGAAGGAGCCCATACTGCTTCTTTTCCCTCGTACGTATCCCTTCAATGCCCCAACCATCTTGCTGAGACCGGATTTCAATCAATCTTTTCCCCACATCAACCCGATCGTCCGGGTTAAGGGACAAAGCCGGATTTCTCCCTGCGTGTATGACGGACCGATTGATGAACTTCTGCATCAGACAGGGGACGGTTTGAGCGAAATTTTGAATCGCCTTGTGGATTGGCTCGGAAAAGCAGCAATAAATGATCTCATAGAAGATTCACAGGGATGGGAGCCCATCCGTCGGGACGAGACCTTCGGCTGGGTTGTATATGAGCTTTCCGGCCTTCGGAAATGCGTGCTGGACAAATCAGGTGCATTGGCTTTTCGGTGCGACATCCGTGAACTGAAAAATTATGACAGCCTATCGTATTTTGTTGGCGGAATTGATTGCCAGCAGCCGCAAAGCATTTCTCCTTTTGTTATCGATAACACGTTTACTAAAAGGAATTCCGAATGGCCGGCTTATGGCTCCTTGATGCTTTTTGTCTGGCCGGATAAAGAGCAAATAGCCGATCAATACATACCTGAAAATGTCCATAACCTGCTGGGATTATATGACAAGGCACGTGCTTTTGGCTGTGAAAAGAAATTAAAAAGCATTTTTGTCGAGTTGGGAATTTCGCTAAAAAGGTCATACCTTAAAAGATCCGTTTTTTATATACCGGTCATTTTATGCGCCCGCAGGCCATGCAAGTTAATCAATGATGACGAATCCCTTGAATTGATTCCCTATATGGCGGTGTGCCATGCTGAAGAGCGGTTTCAATACGGAGAGACAGCCATAAAATTCAGGGAAGATTCTACTGTATTACCGCTGGGCCATCGTCATGCAGTTACCGGCAAATTATTAGGGCAAATGTCCGGGGGAATGGATGCCTCGGGAAAAGGAACCATTGTACATATCGGGTGCGGCAGTGTCGGATCAAAAATTGCTATGCACTTAGCAAGGGCCGGGCATGGCCCTTTCCAGCTAATTGATAATTCGGCTTTTTCTCCGCATAACGCGGCGCGGCATGCGTTAATACCTATCCCGGATATACCGGGTTTGCCAAAGGCTCTCTTTTTGGCAGAGTATATTAAAAAACTGGGGGCGGATGCCGAGCCACATATGAAGGACTTTACTGAAATATGCCAACAATCCGAGGATTTAAAAAAGATTTTTCAGGATGATACAAGACTTGTCATCGATTCTACGGGATCGATTGCGGTCAGGGAGCTGCTGGCGGATTTGTCTTCTGGCAAGATCTGCGAAAGGTTATTGCATGCTGCATTATACCAAGGGGGGGAAACGGGACTGATGGCAATAGAAGGAGGAAATCAGAATCCAAACCTGTCGGATCTGATTGCCTTGTTCCATGACCAGAGAGTCGAAAAACGGGATTTCGGAGCCACGCTTCAGTATTCTTCTGATACAATGAGCAGGCAGGATGTGGGGCTTGGATGTGGATCACATACCATGGTCATGCCGGATGCCCGCGTTTCTTTGTATAGCGCGGCAATGGCAGAACGTGCAAGGCAAATTCTTGAGGGCAATGCGGATCAAAATGGCGAACTCTGGATAGGGATGCTTGACTCAAGCGGTTTTCAGGTTTCCTGGCAAAAGTTCAAGTTAGGCCAAACTGGTATATTGAAAGTCAAGGTAAAAAATGAATGGAAAATCAGAATCCTGGAAAACGCTTTAAATCAGATTGAAAAAGAGGCCGAAGCATACAATGATATCGAAACAGGCGGTGTTTTGATAGGAAAAATTTCCTTGAGCCGGCGCTGTATAACCATTTCCAGGGTGATCGAAGCGCCGCCGGATTCCGTGAGAACCCGATGTTCTTTCGTTCTTGGTACTGAGGGTTTAGTCGCTGAAGTCAATGAAGTGCGGAAAAAAACAGATGGATATTTGAATTATGTCGGTACATGGCACAGTCACCCGAAAGGGGGTGATGCCTCAGCAGTGGACTGGGATTGCCTTGCGCAAATGAAAAAGATCAGATTTGGAGCCCCGGCCCTTGGATTAATATGGACGCCAGAAGGGTACAAAGCAATTCTAGACGAAGGGAAACTGGCATAATTCGGGAGAAAACAATGAAACAGCGTTATATAAAAAGCGAAAATCGGAAATGGTTGATTGGATATCTTCTGTTACACATAGCCCTTTTTGCTCTGTTTATTGGCCATGTTAATTTCAGCCTCGTTGATATCGATCAGTTCCTTACCAGGATTAAAAATCCTCAAGGATTCGTTTCACTGGGTGTAGCTATTTTTATCATTGTACTTGAGGGAGTATTTTCAAACAGTATAAAGGAGTTTCTGATTTTTTGGCGATTTAAAAACCGATTACCTGGGCACCGGGCCTTTTCTCGTATCGCTCATAAAGATCCGAGAATAGATATGAACAAAATCGAACTCTTGTTTCCCGAAGGCCTGCCGATAACTCCCAAAGAACAGAATGCCGAATGGAACAATCTTTACCGGAAGTACCAAAATGAACTCCAAGTGTTTCACTCCCATAAGGCTTTTCTGCTCACCCGCGATCTCGCAACACTTACGATCTTATTGTGTCCATTAGTTGTCTTCGGTCATTTTCTTTTAGCCAGTGACTCCAAAATGCTTTTTTATCATATATCTCTTCTTCTAGTATTATACGTGATCATAAGTTTATCAGCCAGGAACTATGGAGAACGCTTTGTTGCGAATGTACTTGTCGAGGCTATGTTTAAAAAGGCTTGATGCCTCTGCTATTATATACTTGGATTTTATTAATTAAAATTAGCCTTACTGCTGCCCCGCAGAGGCCACGTTCACGATGCGCGAAGGTGCGGAATCCCGCAGCATAGAAAGCAGCCGGTGGGTCAGCAGAAAGGCGGCCAGATAGTTAACCGCAAAACGAAGCTCGTAACCCTCTTTGCTTTCCTCCCAAGCCGACCCGTCCGGCCCCGGCCCGATCCCGGCGCTGTTGATCAGTACGTCCAGACGGCCCTGATCCGCCCGGAGCTTTCCGGCAAGCATTCCGATTTCATCAAGGACGGAGAAATCCGCATTGTAATAGGTGATCTTCGGATTTCCCGTGGCCTCCCGGATTTCTTTGACAACGGACTCACCCTTTCGGGGATTGCGGCCGTGTATGATAACACCGGCCTTGCGGGCGGCCAAATCCAGTGCGACTTTTTTACCCAGTCCGTCCGTGGCCCCGGTGATCATTACTTTCTGGTTCTCAATCAGCTGCATCATAGATCTCCTTTCAAGCGGGAAATCTGTTACCTGTTCTTCAAACGTTATATGCGCATTACCGCCTTTATGCAAAACAATATAACCCCGGCTCGCTCCGGTGTCATTAAGGCGTGGACGTGGTATACGCCGGTGTGTGCAAGGACACGTTCATGAAAGCCCCCGGATTGCTTAAGACCCATAGGAACCATCAGCATAGGTCAAGTCTGCCTTTGACTCTTTTTGGGTTCCAAAAACGTCAAGGGCAGACTTGACCCCTGTCACTCACGTCCGCCTGCCCGGACCCTGTCAGGGAATGCACAAACAGGGTCACCAGCACGGCCAGGGTTTCAAAATCAATCAATTGCGTGGCATTGCTGTCGAACAACAGGGTTGCCCGGGCGGGAAACTCCTCGTCCCGATCA
>JAIPDT010000069.1 GCA_021737545.1 Desulfobacteraceae bacterium | reverse complement strand
CGTCAGGGCAACGAAGTGCAATTTCGTGAGAGTGCAAAAAATAGATTTCCTTGGAAGTGTCCCCCCCCGGACCAAAGTCCGGGACCGAGCACTGCAAATAACTTTTTCTGTTCCCCGGAACAGGCCCTGTTTAGAAAGTTTAGTTTCTTCGGTATCGAAATCGATTTTTTTATTTTATATTATTTCGATTTCGATACCGATTTCGATTAGCCCGACAGATGTGAAGTTGCTTAGAAGTTGTTTTTGAGCGACTTCCAAGGAAGTCCAAGGTAGGAGTCTGTTTTTGAAGCGACATTGAGCGTTTTTGAAAAAAGATTCAGTCTTTTTACGAGACTGTCAATATCTGGCTATAAGAAACAGGGGTGCAATATATTGCCTGTTAAGTTCAGGGAGATTCATTAATGACAATATCGGAAAAAATCTGGCAACAATATCATGCAAAGCTCCGGGCATTTGTCAGGAGCAGAGTTCATGATAACACAGCGGCCGAGGATATCATTCAAGACGTATTTTTAAAAATGCACTCCAGACTGGGCTCTCTCAAGGACGAAACAAAGCTGAAAAGCTGGCTCTACAAGATTACAAGAAACGCTGTCACAGACCATTTTCGGTTGCAGAAGGCCACCACCGACGACGTGCCCGGGCAGCTTCCACAGCCTGAAGCTGAAGGCGACCCTGGCGAAAAGGTTACCCGGCAACTGTCAGAATGCCTATGGCCCATGATCCAACAGTTGCCCGAGCACTATCGGGAGGCTGTCATTTTATCGGAATTACAAGGAATAAACCAGAAGGAAGTCGCCAGGATTCAGGGTATTTCGGTTTCCGGCGTCAAATCCAGAGTACAAAGGGGGTGCGCCATTTTGAAAGATATGCTTGCAGAATGCTGCCGGCTGGAGTTCGATCATGGAGGGCGGCTTTGTGCCTACGAACGTAAAGACAAATCCGGGAACTTCTGTTGAGCGCTTGATATTGATTATTTTTATTGCGTCTTTTTTGAGCCTTGTTCGTCTATAGGGTAAATGTTGTTTACTTATAGAGGAGGTTCAAATGAAAAAGCAAAAGGATGAAGAAATTCGAAGCGTGGTTCGGCAAAGCTACGGAGAGGTTGCAGGCTCCGGCCTGTCTGGTTGCGGATGCAGCGTCCCGGGTTGTTGTGGAACATCCAGTGATGTGAAGAGCTCTGACATTGCGCTCGGTTTGGGTTACTCGAGTGAAGATATTGCTTCTGCCCCGGAAGAAGCGAACATGGGGCTTGGATGCGGCAATCCTCAGGCCATTGCATCGCTGCAGCCCGGTGAAATTGTGCTCGACCTGGGCAGCGGCGGGGGGTTCGACAGTTTTCTGGCTGGACGGGCCGTGGGTAAAAGAGGTCTTGTAATAGGCGTTGACATGACGCCTGAGATGATTGCTAAATCGCGCAGGAATGCGGAAAAAGCAGGCTTCGAAAACCTTGAATTCCGGCTGGGAGAACTCGAAAACCTTCCGGTTGCTGACGGGATTATTGATGTCATTATTTCAAATTGCGCGATCAACCTTTCTCCTGAAAAATAAAGAGTCTTCAGCGAGGCATTTCGGGTACTGAAACCCGGCGGAAGACTTGCGATCTCAGATATTGTCGCCACCGCTGAGCTGCCGGATGAAATGAAAAAAGACATGGCATATCACACTGCATGCATAGCAGGGGCATCTTTGATTGAAGAACTTGAATCTATATTGCAGAAATCCGGTTTTGAAAACCTTCACATCAAGCCAAAACCCGAAAGCAAAGAATTTATCCGTGATTGGATGCCGGCAAGCAGGATTGAAGAATATGTGGTGTCGGCAACTATTGAGGCTATAAAGCCCCGGGCATAGCTAATGCCATCAACCCAATCGGAGGCCCCGCCGTGACAGCTCAACTTTCGCAGAAAGACAAAAACAAAATCGAGGCAGGCATCAATGACAAATACGCAAAAGTTGCAGACAGTCCGCAGGGACAATTTAATTATCCCACAGGCAGAAGCGGTTTAAATGCCTTAAACTATGATTCCCGCCTGCTCGGAGAACTGCCTGAAAGCTTGAAGGCATCATACTGTGGAGTGGGCAATCCATTTTCCGTCGCTCCGATCAGCAAGGGGGAAGCTGTGTTGGATATCGGGTGCGGGGCGGGCGTGGATACAATGATTGCCGCCCTGATCACAGGGCCGTCGGGAAAGTCAGTGGTCGTCGATATCGTGGACAAAATGTTGCAAAGAGCTGAAACCAATCTCAAATTGATGGGCCTTGAGAATGTTGCTTTTTATAAGGCATCCGGTGAAGATTTACCTTTTAAAAACAATAAATTTGATGCAGTGATTTCCAACGGGGCTATTAATCTGATTCCAGATAAGCACGCAGCCATACAAGAGATCTTTCGTATATTGAAACCCGGCGGACGCCTGATGATTGCCGATCAGGTGCTCATCGATCAGTTGCCGGAGAATCTGAAAGACAGGATAGATCGTTGGTTTCAGTGAGAAGGCGGTACTATACCAGGAAAGGATTTCCTGGCGCTGCTCAATCATGTTGGATTCAGAAATGTCGAACTGGTTAAAGAAACCGGGTTTAACAGTTCCCCAAAGACAAAAGGGGTGCTGTTCCGGGCGAATAAACCATGGATCCGCAATTCTTCAGATCAGCCAAATCCGGTATAATGGCCGGGAATTAGCCGCATGGTGTAAAATGATTGGTATTAAAACCGCCCATTAAAGAATTGCTGTCATCTTACAATGGATATGCCCAGCCGGAAAGCCCGGGTTCTTTCCCGGTATTCCAGCAGGCTTTCCGCAAGGGCGTTTACGTACTGGGCCTGCAGATAAATATCAAGGTTAAAAGGCAGAATCCGGTGTAAAGGATAGGTTGCATCCACCAGCAGAGATCCGCCTTTTTTTGCCCACCGCGCATTCGAGGTTAATACCAGGCCTTCGGCCCGGCCTGCCTTGATTTCAAGGTCAAAATATCCCCTGTACTCATCAAGGTCCGGGTTGGTGTCATCGTGATTTCTAACATAGGTCCATGCACCGGCCGAGACCTGGACCCCGATCTGTGTTTCCGGGTGAAAATATATGAAGTTCGGCCGCACGTATGCGTAGTTGGTACTCCGTGATGACGGCCCGTCGCGTCCGTTTGATTCGTGTTTGAAACCTGTTTGCAAAAAAAGCCGCCCGGCGTCAGGGCCGAAGCTGAGAATGTCAGGAGTGACAAAAAACAGCTCAGGCTTGTAGCTGGTATCCTTGAACGGCTGTGATGTAGAGTCCAGATCCCAGAATGTTGTCTGGGTATAGGCAAGGAAAAAGTTTTTGATCCAGGGGTGTTTTTCAGCAATTTGTTTGTCCGGGGAAAGAAACCGGTATTTGAGGCTTATCTGAAACTTGCTTTCTTCAGGATCAGTCCCGATGAGGAAATACATGGGCTGATATGCTGATATGTTTTCCACATACGGCTGGTAGAGGGAAAAAAGCGATTCCCTGTTCCTTAAACTCCCCGAATTTTCATGACTGTTATCCGCCTTTGCTCCCGTATCTGAGGGCTTTCCGCCAAGCCCTGTTTCCGGGACCGTGCAGCACGCTGCTGCCAGAATTGCCACCAGCAACAATGTTTCGGGCCTGCTCACGGCAGCCTCCTGTAATTTCAGATAGGGTTCTTAAAAAAGCCGTGGCTTCTTTTATATAATACTTTATGTTAAGAATATTTTTCAATAAATTTTCACAAACTTGAATGCAGTTACACTCCAGGTACAATTTTGTTTCCACCCGCTTAATGTACATCAATTCCCGGTGAATTTTTCAAGTCGCGGGAATCGGTATATATGAAGTTCCTTTTCTGATTTTTTCTTGCAGTTTGATCGAAATCGGGGTCGATCCCGATACCGATAAGACAGAACCAGCATAACAACCACCTGATAACTATTTACGGGAAATTGTTGCTTAATGTGCCTCTTTATTGATGAAAAAGGCGCCCGATGTTATAGTAAATCTTAGATTTATGTATACAGCGGATCCTGCCGAAAAAATCCTCGGGACGGTGTCCTGCAGCTATTGGGATATACTCAGTTAAGGTTGCTTCAGATAAAGGAGAAGTCATGAGAAAAATTTCAGCCCCGCGATGGGTTGTTGTCCTTGCCGTTTTTCTGCCCCTTGTTTTTGCACGAGGAGCGGCTGCTGGGGCATCATCAGAAAATGCTTCCGGGGAAAGCGGGCCGCAGATTGTGTCAACCGGTCAGGCAAGGGCCGAAGGAGGGGTTCTTTCGACGGTGTCCGAATACATGGAGCACGCGACCGACCAGCTGAACGAGGCAGGACAGGGCTTGCTTGCGATTCCTGATTTGGCCGGTCAACTGTCTGTCATGGTCCGTAATCCGGATAACCTGATTCTCTGGGCAAAGATGGCCGGCTGGATTCTGCTGGTGCTGCTTGCAGGTTTTCTGGCTGAGTGGATCGTCAGGCGCATTTTGCGAAAACAATGCCGCTCAGTGGAAAATCGGCAGACAGACAGCATTCCATTGCGGGGGCTTCTTTCAGCGGTCCGTATTTTTCTTGAAATCATCCCTATTGCTGTTTTCGCAGCAGCGGCCTACACAGTGCTGCCCTTTGTAGGCATGCATTACGACCCCCGGCTGATAGCCTTGACTTTGATCAATGCAATCGTGCTGACAAGAATTATTCTTGCCGTATTCAGGATTGTTCTGATTCCACGAACAGCGTCTATTCGCGTTCTCAGCATAACCGAAGAATCGTCTTTTTATCTCTACATTTGGATGAGACGCATTGTCGGGCTCGGCGTATACGGTTATTTCATCCTTGAAGCAGTTTTGCTTGCCGGAGTGCCGGAGGCCCTGCACGGATTTATGTTGAAGTTTCTTGGTTTTGCAGTAACTGTGATGCTCGTGGTTCTGTTGATGCAGAACAGAAAAGAGGTGGGCGGATGGCTACATGGTGAAAAGGCGGCACCCGGCAGCAAAGACGAAAAAGAATTCAGGCACAGGGCACGGCGTATACTGCTGAACCTGCGCAGCCGGCTGGCGGACTTCTGGCACATAGCCGCTGTCCTGGTGATTGTCGGGATTTTTGCAGTATGGGTGCTTGAAATCGAAGGGGCTTTTTTCTTTCTGGTTTCAGGGCTTGCCATGACAATTGTTGTGGTTGGTGCCGCCGCGCTGCTGGCGCACCTGGTGCATAAGGGTGTGGACAGATTGTTTCTGATAAGCGAAGACCTGAAGGCTGCATACCCCGACCTGGAATACCGGGCAAACCGCTACCAGCCTGCTGTCCGCGGTGTGCTCAAGAGCGTTGTCTATGTGGTGGCGGCCTTTGCCGCACTTCATGTATGGGGCCTGGGGACGCTCGGCTGGTTGTTTTCCTCTGCAGGGGCGGTTGTTGTCGGTGACGTGGTCACGCTTGCACTTATAATCGCAGGTGCTTTTCTGCTGTGGGAAATTGTCAGCGCATTGATAGAGCGCTCTTTGGCCCGTGAAACCACGGAAAGCGGGGGCAGCACCCGGAAACAGACACTTCTGCCGCTGTTGAAAAACGTGGTTCGAATCTTACTTGTAGTGATTGGCGGAATGCTTGTATTGTCGCAGCTCGGCGTCAACATTGCACCGCTGCTTGCAGGTGCCGGCATTATCGGTCTGGCTGTCGGCTTCGGGGCTCAGGCCCTGGTAAAAGATGTAATCACCGGCGCATTCATACTCCTTGAAGACTCAATCTCCGTGGGTGACTGGGTGGAAGCGGGTGGACACAGCGGTACGGTGGAGCACCTTTCAGTGCGGACTGTCAAGTTGAGGGATCTTTCCGGTACCGTTCAAGTGGTACCCTTTGGAGAAGTAACCACTGTGAGCAATTACAACCGGGACTACGGCTACGCTCTCATCGATGCAGGGGTTGCCTACCGTGAAAGTTACGGCCAGGTGGTTCAGGCCCTCCAGGATGTCGCGGTCGAACTTCGCAACGACGAACTTTTGGGATCGTATATTACCGGAGACCTTGAGTTATTCGGCTTGAACAACCTCGGTGATTCCGCAGTAGAAATCCGCGTGCGCATAAAAACCCTTCCCATGCGACATTTCAAGGTTCGGCGGGCATTTCTGGAGCGTATGAAAAGGGTTTTCGATGAAAGGGGCATCGAAATTCCCTTCCCCCATCGCACAATCTGGTTCGGCGTTGACAATGAAGGCACTGCTCCGCCGCTGTATATTGCAGACAGCGGCAAAAAACAGGATTTTTCCTCGCCTGAAAAACAAGAAACAGGGGAGGCCGGGCTGCAGAGCATCTCAGAGTTAGAGGCCTCAAAGGATGTTGTGGAGGAAAAGGAGGAGGCACCGCAGGAAGAGTCAAAGCAGTAAAAGACCCATGGTGGACAGCGCGGTTGCTGTTTCAGAATACCTGCACTCCTCGTTGACATTAATAATAACAATGTTAAGTTATCGTGTAGGGCCTTGGTTCTGTGAACATCACCGGGGTTTTAACGATGGCTTTGCATTGTAGCGTAGTCGGGAGGTTGCAATTATGGATACAGGGGCGCCGGATTATCTTACCTATGAGCTGCGCAAACGATTAATGGTAGGTCTGCGCGGAGAGGGAGCCCATCTGACGCTTGACGAAGCAGTTGATGACTTTCCCGACGCCTTGATAAACGAGTTTCCCCCCAATGTGACGTACAGCTTTTGGCACATGCTCGAGCATATCAGAGTGGTGCAATGGGATCTGCTGATGTATGCAACCGAGCCCTCACATGTGTCGCCGAAGTGGCCGGATGAAATATTTCCGGACGTTTCGGTGACTGCGAATCGTGCTCAATGGGAAGAATCTGTTAAAGCAATCCGGAATGATCGAGACCGGCTCATTTCGATAGTCAGTGATTCCGCTTGCGATTTGCTCAAACCACGGGACTATATGGATGGGCGATCAATTTATCGTGCGGTTTTGTTGGCAATTGATCATCAATCCTATCATATTGGCGAAATTGTCATGGCTCGACAGATTCTCGGTTATTGGCGCAGTGAGTTAACAGATTACAAATAGCACAAGCGAGGCGCTTTATACACAATAGGGCGCCGTGGGATCACTTTTGCAAAGAGTCGAAGTAGGCCCGCTCCCGCCCTCTTTCCTCTCAGGATTATTTTTCTTTCAAGCGACAAATAGCGCGCCTGGCTTGCCCTTCTTTCCACTTATAGGTAGCTTGCCGAAGAAGAAATCGTCCGGCAATCAGGTTGACCAGGGGTACTTTGGCGGTTTGTTCCGGTTTTTAAACGGGGAAATGGAAAACATCCAGTTTGTCGATGTCTTGAAAATAATAATGAAAATAGCGCTGGCCACGATTCGTAAAGATAAATCAGTGCCTGAAAAAATCATCCAAGCTATTATGGATGCCGTAATGGGAGCAGTAATCATGTTTTTTGGTCTTGATGAAAATAAATCGCATTTAATATCGGAATGTTAAAGCTTGATTGGCTTCTCAGAAAGTTGAGTTACAGTTTAAAAACTGCCTGATCACTTGTTCGCCAAGGAAAGGTTTATTGTATTCAGATGCCCGATGATTCCATACTCATCGCACTTACACTAATTGCTATCATTGTCTCCGCCGTAATTGACCGGCGAAAGACTTTGATGGGGTTGCGCAGGGGCGGGAAGATGTTGCTGAATTTATTGCCCCAGTTTCTGATGCTGCTTGTCATTGTGAGCGTCTTACTAACGTTCGTGCCGCGTGAGGCTATTGTTTCGGGTTTAGGGAAACAATCGGGTGGACTGGGAGTTATTGTGGCGGCCGGCATCGGCTCCGTCGCATTGGTTCCGGGGCCGATTGTTTATCCGCTGGCGGGAATGCTGGTCGAGAACGGTATGTCGTGGACGGTCATTTCAGTTTTTATCACTACCCTCATGATGGTTGGGATCTTGACGTTTCCGGTAGAGAAGGCCTATCTGGGCTTACGTCTTGCAGCGCTCCGGAACATACTTTTTTTCTTCGGGGCTTTGATCATAGGAGTGCTGGTAGGTAGCGTACTATGATAAAACTCCCTCACCTGGCCTTTGGATACTTAATAACTTTGGTGTTTGCCGTTGTTTTGTTGGGGCTCCATATAGGTGGGTTCCCGGTCGGATATCGGCTTCTGGAAGAATTTACAGCATTCTCGAGCAGGCTGTTGATATTTATCCCCTGTCTTTTCGTCTTGATAGGTCTTCTTGATGTGTGGCTTCCGCAACAATGGATCCAGAAACATGTGGGAGAGGAATCCGGAGGGAGAGGTGTATTCTTCGTGGTTTTATTGGCTATGTTTCAAGGCGGCCCTCTCTATGGAGCTTTTCCCGTGGCCCATCTCCTTAGGAAAAAGGGGTGTAGCATGAGAAACGTTTTCATGTATCTGGGAGCGTTTTCTACCCTAAAGATACCAATGATGTTTTTTGAGGTAAGCTTTCTGGGATTGCGCTTTACTCTGATACGGGCGATGCTCGCTTTACCCGTATTCATTATCATTGCGGACCTGATGAGCGTTTATGCGAGGAGGAACGGGCTTCAGATGAAAAATCCCGGGGAGAGTCCTTGATGGCAAAGTAAAAAGTCCAATATCTGCGTTGCGCTGCATATCTTCAGAATTTCACGTACGATTAAGGACGCTGCATTCCTCGATATTTGCCCGCCTTGATCTTGGACTTCCAAGGAAATCCTTTTTTTGCGCTCTCACGAAATTGCACTTCGTTGCCCTGACGGCGGTGCGGAAAAGCGGGTTTACGAGCGGAAATTGAGACTCCGGGAGGCTCCTGGAGCGAGGAAACTCCTTTTTCGTACCGCCGATCAGCCAAGGTGCTTACGGATTTCTGCAAAAATACCGCCCTGGCGGGATAAAAAGCTTTTTACGAAACTGTCAACTTTTCCGAAATCAAAATTACCAAATAGCAAAACAGGTGCTTATATGGCCGGTTTTTCCGGCAGTTGTTCCATTTTCTGCATTTTTTCATGATTTTGAAGTTTGGTCATTAGAATTTGTTTCGATATTCGTGCTTCGAATTTCGAATTTATTTTCTGTAATTTTTTCCTGCCTCCTTTAAGGAGGCTACCTGAGGCCACCCGCTATGCGGGTGGAGACTCACTTTCTATAGTGTTCTGCAGCTACATACTTGATGGAATAAACAAAGCTATCTGCGGAAAAATAGAAATCAGAATTATTGCCAGCACGGCTGCAAGGAAAAAAGGCCATATCCCTTTGAATATGGTTTCCACCGGAATATCCGGAGCAGATCCCTTTAACACGTATACGTTTAAACCAATTGGAGGTGTGATAAGTCCGAGTTCCAGGACAAGGACCATTATTACACCGAACCATATCGGATCGAACCCGAGTGTTTGTACAATCGGAAATATAATAGGCAAAGTCAGCATCATTATGGAATAAACTTCCATAACACAGCCCAGTATTACATATATAAGTATGATCCCGAAAAGGATAAGCTCCCTGGGCAGAGGAAGCCCTGTGATGTAACTGCTGAGAGTCGTGGGAAGGCCTGTCAATGCGAGAAAGTAGGAAAATACGCTGGCCCCTATGATTATTAGAAAGATAAAGGCCGTCATCTTTCCGGTTTCAGACAAACATCGGACAAAGCCTTGCCAGGTAAGCTTTTTCCTCAAAATAACTATGATCAATGCACCAAAAGCGCCGATGCCGGCAGCTTCCGTGGGGGTGAAGATGCCGGTGTAGATGCCGCCGATAACCACGAAAAACAAAAGCAGCATCCCCCAGGTTCCCGAGAGGGATTTTATTTTTTCCGCCAGCCCTACGGCAGGACCCGGAGGCCCCATTTCAGGCTTGATTACACACAGAATTATAATGGAGAGTATAAAAAGGCTGCACAGCATTGCACCGGGCAGCAGACCTGCCATAAGAAGTCTTCCAATGGATTGTTCGGTCAGCAGGCCGTATACGACAAAACCAATGCTCGGGGGGATGAGAATACCGAGAGTGCCGCCGGCTGCCACGCAGCCGGTAGCAAGGCGGGGGTCGTAATTGTGTTTTAACATCTCAGGTATCGCTACCATGCCCATTGTTGCACCAGTGGCAAGTGAAGATCCGCTTACAGCGGCAAAAAAAGCGCATGCCAGTACGGTGGCTATTGCCAGGCCTCCCCTGAAATGACCCATCCAATTGTAAACCGTTTTATAAATATCCGTGCTGATGCCCGAGATAAAGGCAAACTGACCCATGAGAATAAAAAGAGGAATAACGCTCATGGTGTAGGACTTGGCTTCATCAAAAGGCAGCATCCCAAGGAGATCAAAAGACGGCTGCCACCCGATTATGAAATAAGATCCTGCAAAACCGATCAACATCATGGCAAGTCCGATATATATCCGCATCGCCAGAAGAATGAACAAGGCGATGATTCCAACTATTCCGATCGTTTCTGGACTCATGATTTATTCTCCCTGCCGGATCCGTTTACTCCCAGGAAATCGCTCAAGAACTGCAATGACAATGCAAGACACCCGACAACCATGAAAATGGCAAAAGGGTAATCCGGAATTTTTAACAGTGTGGAGGCTTCATTCGATCTCTTGATATCCAGTATGCTGTTAAAACCGCTCCAGGTAACAAGGAGTAAGAGTATTAAACAGATAAAGTGGTTGAATTTATTGAGGATATTCTGAAGGCGCGATGGCAGATAGTCAAAGACAATGTCCACGCTGATATGGGCTTTTTCCGACTGGGCAAAAGCAAGAAACGAAAACACCAGAATTATCATAAGATATTCGGTGATTTCGTAAGCGCCCAATACAGGAGAATTCAAAAAGTATCGTCCGGCAACGTCAGCCGTTGTAAGAAACATCATGCCGGCGATTGCAATATTGCCTATATAGGAAAGGTATCTGCTTAGTATTTCCAGCCTGTAGGAAATGGAGTTCCTGTTTATCATATTGGAATGCCTTGTTGCTTTTGACGGTCTTAATATTAGATCAGGGCACCCCTTAAAAGAGAGCCCTGATCGGCGATTTTGCCCGTTTGCGACTTTACGGCATGAAAGAAATTATTCTCCCCTGAGCTTGTTGACATATTCAAATACTTCTTTTCCGGGGAGACCTTTTTTTTCCATATCCTCAATCCACTCCTGTTTAAGGGGTTCCGTAAGCTCCACCAGTTTCTTTCTTTCTGATTCGGGAAATTCAATTTTTTCCATTCCGCTTTCAATGGCGACCTTTTTCGTTGCTGCACGGGTTTTATCAAAGGATTTTCCGTGAAGCCTGGATAATGTTAGGCCGCTGTTATCTTCAATAACTTTTTGGATGTCTTGGGGCAGGGAATTAAACGTGCTCTTATTCATGGCCATCCAGAAAACCAGGGAATAAAAGTTTGCTGGTGTATAATAATTCAGGAGTTCATGCAGGTTGAAAGTTACTATGCCGGAAAATGGCGAAACAACACCATCAACAACGCCCCTTTCCAGAGAAGTGTAGGTTTCGGTAACAGGCTGGGTAACGGGCACCGACCCGAATATCTTGAGAGCTTCGGTGGTAAAACTGCTGGCGGTTTTAATTTTTAAGCCTTTAAGATCATCCAGGGTCCTTATGGGTGTATCCATTGTTGCAAAAAATCCGGGAGGATGTGGGCTTAGCATTAACAGTTTTGTGTCTTCGTATTCTTTCTGAAACGCGGGAAATTTTTCATAGGCCTTCCATATCGTAACAGAGGCCTCTTCAGCGGTTTCCACCATGAAGGGCAGCTCGATTACTGTGGTAAGAGGAAATTTACCGGGTGAATAATCGCATATATCCCAGCCGATATCCGCAACGCCCTTTGCCACGACATCATAGACTTGGCCGGGTTTTCCGAGCGCTCCGCCGGTAATAAATTTAATCTCAACTCTGCCATTGGTTTCTTTTTCAATTCTTTCCGCCCATGGCACCAGCGCGCCTTTATGTTCGGGGTGATTGGAAGAATACGGGTGGGCGAATCTCAATTCAAAGGTTTCTGATAATGCCTGGCCGGGGCCTGTTAAAATAAGTCCGAATATCCCCAGGGCCATTAAAACAATGCTGAAAAAATTCTTTCTCATTGCGCCTTCTCCTTTTTTTGAGCTTTTGTTTATGTTTCATTGTTTTCACGGAAATCGCTTTGCAAAAAGCAGGTAATTCAATCTTGTAAAAATTCACATTTTTTCGAAATGCACACGAATAATATATATAGATGCATTTTTACGGCCGAAAATTAAAGAAAATTTTTAGCATTTCGTTTTGTGCTGATCAACTGTTTTTTTGGATACATTGGGATCTAAATTCATTTGAAAACCTATATTCTCTATCATGCTGTTAATAACTGATAATGCCTGGCAGGAAAGAAGCAATCTGAGGAAAGATCATAAGTAGAATAACGCAGAGCACAAGGGCACCCAGAAAAGGCAATATCCCCCGGAAAATCGTTTCCAGAGGAATATTGCCCGCCACACTTTTGATAACATAGACATTAACGCCTACCGGCGGCGTAATGGTGCCCATCTCAACAATTAACACTATTATGATTCCAAACCAGTATACGTCAAATCCGAGAGCCTTGATCATGGGCAGCATAATGGGAACCGTAAGCA
>JAIPDT010000068.1 GCA_021737545.1 Desulfobacteraceae bacterium | reverse complement strand
GTGTGTGAGGCCCGGCAGTATTTGAGTGAGGTTTTGGGTTAAAAAAATGGCCAGGATTCTTCATACCATTGACACAACCGGACCCGGAGGGGCGGAAACGGTTTTTATCAACCTGGTAAAAAGCCTGTCGGGTGACAACCCTGTTGTTGCAATACGCGGCCCCGGCTGGGTTTGCGACACCCTCAGGAAAAACGGAATCGAGCCTGTATTCGTCAAATCCAGGGGGAGCTTTAATGCCGCTTACCTGCTGGAGCTGGTGAAAATCATCCGCAGATACAGGATTGATCTCGTGCAGTCCCATCTTTTTGGTTCAAATCTTTACAGTTCAGTTGCAGGGCTTATCTGCGGGGTGCCCGTGATTTCAGTGTTTCACGGTTTTGTGGACACCAATCGGGGCGAGCGTTTCATGTCGGTAAAAACACGGGTGATCAATTTCGGTTCAAAAAAAATCGTGTTTGTATCCGATCGCTTAAGGCAGCATTTTATAAGTGAATACGGCTTTTCCGCATCAAAGGCGGCAACCGTTTACAACGGGGTGGACACGGATGTTTTTTATCCCCGCAGAGACGACAGCATCCGGGAAGAACTCGGCCTGGGGCCTGAAAACATTCTTATAGGTGCTCTCGGCAACATCCGCCCGGCGAAGGGGTATGATCATTTTTTAAGGGCCGCGCGCATCATTCATTCAAAGCATCCTGAATGCCGGTTTGTTGTGGCGGGACAGGGAAAAGGCGCCTTGTACGACTCCCTGCTGGAGACAAGAAAAAACCTGGGCCTGGAGGGAATTTTTTCCTTCATCGGTTTCAGGGAAAACGCCGCCATTGTGTTAAACAACCTGGATGTTTTTGTCCTGCCCTCGGTTTCCGAAGGGTTTTCCATTTCAACCATTGAGGCCATGGCCTGCGGTGTTCCCGTTGTTGTCACGCGCAGCGGCGGCCCTGAAGAAATTGTGGAAAACGGCAGAAACGGCATAATCGTCGAAACCGGCCCTGCAGATATTGCAAAAGGGATTATTCGCCTGCTCGAGGACCCGGGGCTTGAAACCGCTGTAAGAGAAAGGGCTTTGGCTGAAGTGGCGGGAAAATTCAGCCTGCGGGCAATGGTTGAACAATATCGGCTTTTTTATGACCCCGCCGGTTAAAATCGGCTAAAGAGCGGAATATGACGGATCTTGGCACAAAACTGGAACTGATTTACAGACTGCGCGGCGAAAAAGTAGGTTCTGCCATTGATGAGTTAAAAGGTCTCGAGAAAACCGACAGGCAGTCGGTTGTTTCCTATAAGGAAGAAAAACTCCGCAGACTGATGGATTTTGCAGAAAAAGAGTGCCAATTTTACCGGGCTGCGGCAGAAAATACGAAACCCGCATCCAACAGCACATCTGCATTTGAAAAATTAAATCGCCTGCCTGCCACGGACAAATGGATAATCAAAAAGCATCTCCCGGACTTTATCTGTGCCCGTATGCGGGCCTCGTGGCGTTCGACAAGCGGCACAACCGGGACCCCGTTTGTTTTTAAAAAAGACCGACATGCTTCTGCATACATGGATGCGATGATGTATTGCGCCTACAACTGGCACGGAATCGCGCCCTGGTCCCGCCAGGCCCGTATCTGGGGGAGTTCGGTCGGCATCAGGGGCAAGCTGGTGCAAAAGGCAAAAGACCGCCTGCTGGGCCGCAGGCGTCTTTCCGCTTTTGAAATGGACGCGCATAATTGCAGGCGGTTTTTTTATCTGCTTTTAAGGCACAGGCCCTTTTATTTTTATTGCTATCCCAATGCAATGTATCAGTTTGTACTGTCCCTGGAAAGACTGGGCCTGGATGGAAGACAGATCGGCGCCGCTGTTGTCATATGCACAGGCGAGGTGCTTTTCCCGCATCAAAAGGAAAAAATTGAGCAGGTCACAGGATGCAGGGTTGTTAACGAATATGGGTCCACAGAGAACGGAATAATCGCATTTGAGTGCGAATACGGGACAATGCACGTGCTGCCGACAGTACATGTCGATATTATTGATCCTGACAGCGACGGGTTCGGAGAGATATCGGTTACCGAGTTAAACAGCCGCTCGGTTCCTTTTATAAATTACAAAATCGGAGACATGGGCAGGGTCTTGGATTCAGGGTGCAAATGCGGCCGGCCGTTTGAGGCGTTTGAGATTAAGGAGGGAAGGGTCAACGATCTTATTGTATGCCCGAGCGGCAAAAAAGTATATGCAGCAATACTGGCTTATGTTCTCAAGGGGCACACTGCTCAGTTTAAGGTTTTTCAGGAAAAAAGGGATCTGATAAATATTTATATTGTCCCAGAAACAGATTATAATCCTCAAATCGAGAAAAAAATCAGAATGAAATTGCAAAATTATTTGGGAAATAAAATGAATATAAAGTTTACACCAGTTGACAACATCGCACCGGAAAATTCCGGCAAACGAAGGTATTTTGTTTCAAGAATCATTTAAGAGGGGCTTTTTATGCCGGAACCAAGGAAAATATGGATCACCTGGGAAAAGCAGAGGCGGTCTTTGGAGTTGGCAAGGGCATTGGGTTGTGATTTGTATATATTTGATTTTGATGGAATACTGCGATACCCGAGGTGCATTTACAATACAGTGAGAGTATTAATTTCGAGCTCTGCCAAAATAGTATTTGTTCAAAACCCCTCAATGGTCCTGGCAGCTACCGCATGTATTTTTAGGCTTGTATCAGAAAGAAAGGTGATTGTAGATAGGCATACAACATTTAGGCTTAACAAGCAAAGAAAGGCGTCTTTAGATTGGTTCATTTTTGATGTGTTAAACAATTTTACAATAGAATTCGCTCACTTGACCATTGTTACAAATAAATACCTTGCCAGGGTTGTAAGAAAAAAGCACGGCAGTCCTTATGTTTTGCCTGACAAGCTACCGGACTTAGTAAAGACGCAGCATGTTCAACTCGAGGGAGAGTTTAATATCTTCATGATTTCATCCTTTGGAAAAGATGAACCGGTTGCAGAAGCCATAAACGCAGCAGGCAAATTAAAAGAACAGGGAGTAAGGCTATATATATCAGGAAATGCAAATAAACTGGACGCTGCCACAAAGGATGAGGCGCCTGATAATGTCGTGTTTACAGGGTTTCTATCTGAACAGGATTTTGTTAATCACGTCTATTCTGCTGATGCGGTTATGGCTTTAACCACTGCAGATCATTGCATGCTCTGCGGCTGCTATGAGGCTGTTGCTGCAAGAAGGCCTCTTATAACTACTGACAAGCTTGCGTTGAAGGAGTACTTTTCAGGAAGTATTTTTGTGGATAATACTAGTGAGGGAATTAGTTATGGTATAAAGAGCATGATTTTATTTTATGATTATTATTTAAATAATGTATTTGTTCTGAATAATAGAATAAGTGCTGAATGGTCCCTGAAATATGAAGATTTGCAGGCCAGGCTTGCAGATTTTGTTTTTAGTGGAGAGTAAGGAACTTCAATGGTAACAACAAATCATAAGTCTACATCACTTCATAACTCGATGGCTTATAGCCCTGAATTTTGCAAAAGCGAAAAAAAATATCATAATCGACCCTTCGTCAAAATATTTTGGACAGGAGGCTGGGACTCAACCTTTCGTATAATTCTTTTAGCTGAGACAGAGGTTGTCATCCAGCCATATTATATAAGGGATAATAGAAAATCCGAACAAAATGAATTAAATGCTATAAAAGCTATTACTAAAGATTTGCGGGCAACAAGTTCTGTAAGATGCTCTATCAATGACATTATAATCTACAGTGTTGAAGATATCGGAGAAGATTATAGTATCACGGAGGCTTATAATAGATTATTGAAAAAAAAATTTATGGGAAGTCAGTATGATTGGTTGGCCAGATTTGCTAAAAGAAATAAAGAAGTGGAGCTTTGCATACACAAGGATGACAAAGCACACGATATAATAAATACTTTTGGGGTATTGGAAAAAAAGCATAATGATATTATAGGGGGATATTTTGTTTTGGATAAGTCTAAATCAACGCGTGATCTTGAAGAAGTATTCGGCAATTTTCGTTTTCCCATAATGAATGAAAGTAAAGTTTCAATGCAAAAAGAAGCCAAACGCTTAGGATATAACTCGATAATGAATAAAACATGGTTCTGTTTTACGCCTATAGGGAATGAACCATGCGGCGTATGTAATCCCTGTCAATATGCAATTGAAGAGGGGATGGCGTTTAGGTTTAGCGATGCTGCATTAAAGAGATACAGGGTCGGGAAGTTAAAAAATCGTACTAAGGCATTATTAATGAAAAGTGGCTTGTTTAGCATTATAAAGAAAATAGCAGGAAAATAGTTTACTCGTCGTATTTTTAATTCGGAGTCGTTGCAATTAAAGTAATTCACCTAGTTTCCGGGGATCTGTGGGCTGGAGCCGAGGTAATGGTTTTTACCTTGTTGAGGGAATTGGCGAAATCTTGTGATATCGATCTTTCAGTTATTGTCCTAAATGAAGGCAGGCTGGCCCGGGAGCTGCGGGATTTGGATATGCCGGTTTTTGTTGTTGATGAGCAGGCTTTTTCCTTTCCGGGACTCGTTTTTCGTATAAGAACCCTGATGCGGCAATTATCACCGGATGTCGCCCACTCCCACCGCTATAAGGAAAATATTTTGGCTGTTTTGGCGAGAGGTGTTCGGGGCGGCTCACGCCTGATTGCCACACAGCACGGCATGCCCGAGGGAAGCGGTAAAAGATTCCTGTCTTTAAACAGCTTTGTGTCTGGGCTGAACAAGTACCTGCTTGCCAATCAATTCGACCGCTTGGTGGTTGTGTCAGATGACATGCGGAAAAGCTTCATAAACGAGTTTGGGTTTGCCGTGGGAAAAGTGGAAACAATCCATAATGGCATAGAGCTGCACTTTGAGGTAAGGCCCGGAAATAAGGGCTCGATGCTCACAGTTGGATCTGCAGGCAGGTTTTTCCCGGTCAAGGATTATCCTTTAATGGTTGAAATCGCCCGCGCAATAAAGGAAAGGGGCTTTTCCTCCGTACGTTTTGAATTGGCCGGAGAAGGCCCTCAGCGGAGCTTGTTGGAAGAGAGAATCTCGTCTTACGGGCTTGAAGACGTTTTCCTGTTAAGAGGGCATGTTTCAGATATGGATGAATTTTATTCCTGCATTGATGTTTTTTTGAATACCTCGGTTCATGAGGGGATACCCATGAGCATTCTGGAGGCGATGTCTCACGGGGTGCCTGTGGTGGCACCCCGCGTAGGAGGCATCCGTGAAATCATAACCGACGGCGTGGATGGTTTTTTGGTCCCGGGCAGAAATCCGGCAGATTTTGCTGAAAAAGTAATTTTTTTCGGGCGGAATCATGAGGCTGTTCAAAATATGGGACGGGCCGCCCGGTCAAAAGTGGAGCGTGAATATTCATCTGCAGCAATGGCGGGAAAATATATGAGTCTGTATCAGGAAGTATGCCATGTTGGCGGGCAGAGAACAGGCGAGGTACTTTGACGCGCTGTCCGGATTATCGCAGAAGAATCTTGCCCACGTTTTCCAGCATCCTTGTGAGGGCCAGTGTTTTGGGTAACGGGTGGTTTTCCCAGAATGCAAGCTTAAGTGTCCTGCAGCCGTGGTTTGCCCAGTGGAATTTATAGCTCTCGTCGCCTTTCAGGAAATCGTAACAAGTATATCCCGCATGAGCGGCATTTTTGATGCACATTCCCACGAGCAGATTGCCCAGGCTGAGCCTGGGGTTAAAATCCTTATCAACAGCCATGAGATACATGGAAAGACAGGTCTTGTATTTTAAGTGCAGCAGGGCCGCCACCGTCCTTCCGTCTGCCTCCAGAAAATCAATCTGTACTGGTATGTTATCATTGAACCGATCAGCATATTTGTACAGCATTTTTTGCGACCCGCCACCCGGCCAGGCGCTTTTTTTATTATAAAAATCAAAAAACGCCGGCAGCCTTTCTTTGGCGTCCTTCCCCTCGTATGTTTTATGGGCCGCTTTATAATCGCGGTGTAAAACACGCACGTCCTGTTTGAATTTCTTTTTCCATGATTTTGAAAGTCCGGCAAAATAAGTGTCGTAGTCGGTTGGGATTTTTACTACGGGGCAGTATGCAGAGAGCCTGATTTGGTAATACCGCCCCTGGTTTTCAATGCTGTTTATAAAGTGGAGCAGAAAGAGGGATTCTGCAGGAATGTCAGTAAGTGAAAGTACGTCCCATTGAGATGCGCCCTTGTTTTGGAGGTAGTGGTATAAAGCCTCGGCAACGGATTTTTCCCTGCCCTTTTTTATTATGACGTTTAAGTAGTCTGATCCGGCTTGGGGGGCGCCGATGAAACTGATCTCTCTGAAACGGAAGGGGCCTTTTTTTTTCCTTGTGATCACAAAAGGGGCAAGCCCGATAAGGTTTTCGTTTTCATGAAAAGCTAGGATGCAGAGTTTTTGGCTGGCTGAAAGAAAACTTTCCGCCCAGGCCCTGAGCCATTCATAGGTAAGAAAGAAGCTGGGGCTGGATTCGTTTTGAACAAGGGGGTTCCACGCGGGCTCAAGTTGCCGCCATTGTTCTTGTGTATTTATTTGAGATATCTGAATCTTTGTCATCCGGGCAAGCCTTTGGCAATAGAGATATACTGTTTTTCCTGCTGTGTCAAATTCTACTCCAGCCTGATATCGTCTATGTAAAGGGTCAGGGGTTCGGGCTGCCTGGCCACGAAAAGCATTATGCTGCTTATCTGTTCCATCTCCATTTTGCGGTTTTTGGGTGCGTTTTTGATTTCTTTGAGGGGTATTCTTATTTTCTCCCATTTGCCGGGGGGCAGGTCAAATGAGCTGTTGTATCGGTCCGTGTACTGCTGGTTTTCTGATCGGGCGTGTTGTGTATCCTCGATGCGGATATGGAGTTTAACCGGCTTTTGCCCGGGGTTGTAGACTGCGGCTTTAAGGTGTGCATATCCCTTCCAGTTGCCGGGGATGTATGAAAGCGAGTGGGTGGAATAGAGCCGGGTGGTAAAATCCATGCGCAGGCTTCGTTTTCCCTGGAAGGCGTATTTGTCTGAGATTTTAAGCAAGCTGCGGTTGCCCCGGAAGCGGGTTTTTTCCAGGGGCGTTTCAAAGTCTGCCAGCACCGGAAAGCGGGCGTCTGCTATGACCCTGTCAGCCGCTGATACGAAAACAGGGTATAAAAGCACCGCGGTGAGGGCGATGGCCGAGGCGTGCAGGGGCAGCAGTTTTAACGAAATGCGTCTGTGGATAAAAGACAGGTATAGGAGAACCCCTGTAATGTTTGCTGCCATGTCCCTAATTGTGAAATACCTGCCGGGTATGAATGTCTGTATTGCCTCTATTGCAAGGCTTGCAGCCAGGGCTGCAAGCAGTAAAAACAGGATCTGGGCGGCAGTCGGACGGTTTTTAAACCCGGGGGTAAAAGAGTAGAACAGGTAGGCGCCCAAAAAGAAAATCAGTATGTGTCCGGTTATCCATATTTCTATCATTAAGCGGGATCCTGTCTGGCCCGCGGATTCCTGTGCCGGAAGGAACATGCCGAGTAAGCCGGCGGTAAATACCGCCAGGCAGGCAAATCTTATGATTTTTTTCAAGTAAGGCAAGGTGTCTGTTTGCTTTCCGGGTTCGGTTTTTTTCTCTTTTATGTCATGGAATCACTGATTTTTCAATCCATAAGGGCTGCCCGTTAGACACCTTTATTCCCCTGGAAATGTACGGCGGTTAGAAGACACGGCGAGAACCGAATATGTGGGATTGATTGCAAGGAAGAGTTTAAGGGGGTCGGGTGGAGGGGCCCCGGCGCGAAGCCTGGGAATGGTCAAGCTGGCCTGCTGGACCTTGAATATAGGACTGCGGCGGGTCCTGGCAAGGGAGTTTTTTGCACAGCGCAAGGAGTCGCCGGGGTTCAGCTTTTTCAGCCATGATCAGCGGCGGCAGAATATCCACTGAAGTGATGCGCACTTTGTCCATGGGGAGGCGGAGTATCTTTGCAGAAAAAAAGTCAGAGTGGTTGGATTTGCGCGGGGATCGGCATTACCGTTATTTTAGTTGCTCGCCAGGTAAACGAGCTTGCGGCTTTTGAAAAAGTTAGCAGGAGCCCTTTTTATCACTTCAACCCTTATAAATTTGCCGAATTGGTGAAAACGGTTATTGTAAGTTACATGCACCATGGGAGTTTTAATTTAAAATTTGAGGGGTGGGGATGATAAATAAAAATACCTTGCTGGTTCCTGTAGCTGTCTTGTTCATAATGCTGCCTGTCTTATTTATGGGATGTGCCGGCGGCGGAGGAGGAGACGACTCTTCAGATTTAAGTCCTTCAATACAAGTATCGCCACTAAGTTATGAGTTTGGCGAGGTTACTCCGGGGAATACGCCGGTGCCCCTGGATGTTGTAATCGCAAATAATGGTAACGCAGAGCTGCATGTGGAGGACATCAGGCTAACCCAGAGTGGCGAAACCTCGTCAGGTCCGTTTTCTTTGGAGTTGAGCGGTGGAGCAGGATACTGTGGTTCCCGATCTTCTTATATAGCAGCAGGAGATAAATGCATTGTACAGGTTGCTTTCGAACCTGGATCAGTGCCAGCCTCTTTTGATGAAACTTTAACCATAGCGTCAGATGATCCGCATACTCCTATATTGGATGTGATGTTAAGCGGCAGCATGGCACAGATATCTGATTTGAGTGTCCGGATTAACCAGATCGAAGCCCTTAATTGTCCTCTTGCAGTGGGAGGTGAGGTTGAAGTATATGTCTCTGTTATAGATCAAGCCGGATATCCGGTTACTGGCTTGGGTAAGGCTGATTTTTCTATAATTGAGGGGAGTCTTGATGCAACCGTTCAGGGAGCGTCCTATGTATCAGAAGGCGGTTATGTTCCCATCTCGGTTGCCCTGGTAATGGATTATAGCGGCAGTATCACTAACATAGAAGATGCCGTGCAGGACATGGAAGATTCGGTTAAAAGCTTTATTGACCAAATGAAAGAAGATGATGAGTCGGAAATTATAAAATTTGCGGATGTCCCCGTTAATGTTACTGGAGGATTTATATCTGATAAAGAAAGTTTAAAAGCCGCAGTTGGAGAACCATGGGACGGAGGAAGAAATACCTCTCTTTATGACGCCGTCTACATGGCTATTGGTCATACAGACGACAGAACTAATGTGAGGAAAGCGGTAATTGTTATAACAGACGGAAAGAATACCGAATCTTCGGAGAGCATTGATGCCGTTATCGCGCTTGGTAAAGAAAAAAATATTCCTGTATTTGCAGCCGGGCTTGGCGATGATGTTAATACTGCCGATCTTGCAGACATGGCGGAACAGACCGGCGGGCAATATTATGAAGCAGATATTTCCGATAATCTAAAAAACACCTATCAGCAGCTGGCAGATGTTATTTATGACAAACAATATATTTTAACCTATAAGACTGGCCTTGGTGGGGTTAATATTATTCCCAGCCTGACAATCGAAGCTACTAAAACACAGGAGTTGACAGGTTCGCATACAAAGGCGGATATTCCGGTCTGCCCCTAGTAATTTATCCCAAAGATAATTTAAGCGGGGCGCTTTGTCATGTCCGTATGCGCTTTTGTCTATTCCCGCCTCTTTTGCCATTGTAGGATGGATCATGTCCAAGGCAGCCCGCCTTTTCCGGGAAACCGGAAAAAATCAATCCGGATTTTCGGAAAGTCATCTCTTTTTGATCAATTTTGATATAATTTTAGATGTTTGAGTGGATGTACGGGCCATCCTCTGCAGGGGGTGGCGTAAGGGGGGCAGAATGCGGAAAGCCTCTCTTGAGGCACAAGGACCTGATTTCAATTCGTTTTATGACGGGGTGGTTTCGGGTAAGGAATGGGGGTATTTTTTGTCGAGGGATCCGAATTCCTGGAAAGAATATGCTGCCGAAAGGGTGGCCCCGTATTTGGCCTCATTGAATTTATCGTTTTATCAAAAAGTTGTATCTTTTTGGGGGTTGTTTCATCGAGGGCAAAAAGTTGGTTTGGAAATTGCAAAGAAGTAGGTCAAGGGCAAGGATATGGCATTCTCGCTATTTAAGAAACAATAAGTTTCCATAAAAAAATAAAGGGAGACATTTAAAATGAAGAATCCAAAACATTATATCAATTATATTTTGATACCAATCATAGGAGTTTTATTGTTTTCAATTGCGGCGTGGGCAGTGCCGATACAAAACGAAGACGCCCAAAGCCTTGGTTATGAGAATGAATGGCTTCAAGAGCCTGCAGACGGAGAAGACGGGGTGTATTATGGAACTTACATAAACAACGGCGATTTCTTGGGGGTTTTCAGTGGCAATGACAATGAAGAGAATGTAGCCACCGCCTTGGATACATACTTCGGTTATGAATATTATGTCACGTTAGCCTCAAAGACAGAATTTGAAGAGGGTGGGTGGGGACCGGATAAAGATTATGATTATGAAATTATAATAGAAAATCAAGATTTAAATGATGATGGAGAGCCTTACTCAGGCACTTGGGAGGTTTCTCCATATAACACAGCAATTGATTTTTATACGGTAAAGGCAGGCAACGCATTTGCTTTGTATGGTCTTGATCCGGCAGAATCAACTGGCTCATGGAGCACTTATCATCTCTGGGTAGAATCTATAGGCAATGAACCGCTAGGAATCAGCCATTTTTCGGCCTTCAACCCAACCGAGAAAGTCCCCGAACCTGCAGCCATGCTGCTGCTGGGTGTGGGGATGGTCGGTATCGCCGGCTGGACCCGGGGGCGGCTGAAAAAGAAAGGATAATCCGGGATTATCCATGAATGAAGATGATCTAAGAAGGCGGGGTCTTTAAAAAAAGGCCTCGCCTTTTTTGTTGGGGGGTCTTTTTCGGCCGCCAGAGCTGAAAATTTCAGGGGTGAACCTTTTAAACGGGAGGCAGTGATGAAATTATCAAGGCTTATAGGTTTTTTCATTTTTGTCGTTTTTGTTTTCGGGGCGGCTGCGGCGGGCCATGCCAAGGGGCCTGTTGCAAAACCTTTTCTGCCGGATATTCCGGGGGAATGGACCGCGGTTTATCCGGAAGAGCTTTATCCTGATTTTGAGTACGAGGGCCTCTCGCCGGCCTGTTCAGATGCGCCTGGGACCGAAAGCGATGAGTTCTTCTTTTACGTGCGGGGCGGAAGTGTGAATAACCTGGTGGTTTATTTCCAGGGGGGAGGGGCCTGCTGGGATCCGTTTACCTGTTTTACAAACCCGGTGTTTACGCCGGACTGCACGGAAGATGACAACCCTGTCAATTACAGGGGGATGTTTGACCTGGCGGATCCGGATAATCCTTTCAATGAGTGGTCTTATGTCTTTATTCCGTATTGCACCGCAGATGTGCACTGGGGCGCAAATAACATGGAGTACACGGGGGTGCGGATCGTGGATGAGGTGCCGCAGCTTATCACCCATACGATCCAGCACAGGGGATTTGTCAATTTCCAGGTGGTGCTCAAGTGGGTTACAGATCATTTTGAAAAGCCGCACAAGATTTTTGTTACAGGGTCCAGTGCCGGCGCCTACGGGGCCCTGGGCGGTTTTCCGTGGATAAAGGAAGCCTATCCCAAATCCCAGGTTTATCTGCTGGGGGATGCAGGCATGGGGGTTAACCCACCGGAGTTTGATGAAGTTACAGAAGAGCGCTGGAACGTGCAGCTTCCGCCCTGGATTTTTGGAGAAGGGGAGGTTCCTGCCACTCCCGAGGTATGGAAAGAAGTGGCGGCTTATTACCCGCACAGCAAGATGGGTGAATTTACCAATGCATGGGACGGCACGCAGATAGCCTTTTATCAGTACATGTTTCAGACGTTAGGGATTCCCATGCCGCCGGACATCGGGGTCGATTGGCATATGAAAATGTGGGAGGGCCTTGAGACAAAAACAAAGGCACCCAACTACCGCTATTATGTCGCAGGGGGCGGAGCTCACACCATACTGGCGCGGGAGAATCTGTATTTTGAAGACAGTGCAGAGGGGGTCTACTTTCTGGACTGGCTGGAGGCCATGGTAAAAAGCCAGGGCGGTACGCGCGGCCACGGGGCCCATCCATGGAACGACCTTGAATGCGATATCTGCCGGTAATCATCAGAGGGGTATTTGAGCCGGATGGCGTCCAGATACAGGGTCCATGGATCGGGGCCCGAGTTCGTCCGCGGATTGGCCGGAGGGCATGAACATGCAGATGAGCCCGGCGGTAAAGGCGGTCAGTAAAATGTAGTCTTAGATTTTGCGGGTCAAGGGCGGCTCTCCCGGGTTCCGGTCAGGGCGCTCTGTGATAAAAAAGCAAAGACGGTGCTGTCTTTGCTTTTTTATTTGGTCCGAGTGCCCATGGTAAGGGGGAAAATCCGGGCGGGCTTGAAAATTAAGAGAATTCAGGGTATAAAGAGAAGGTACGGCGTTGGAGAGAAGGGGTCAGAATTGAATTCTGACCCCGGGCGGCGCCCCGGTTGAGGGGGACAGACTGGAAGTCTGTCCCCGAGAGTAAGGCTGGGGCCCGGGTACTTCATGAAAGGGGGAGGCGATATTGCATTTTGTAAGCAGGCGTGTTGGTTATTTGGGGGTGTTTTTATGTGTGGTTTTGCTGGCTGCTGCGTGCCAGCGGTATGAAGGACCGGATATTTCCTACCGGAGTCTGGAGGAGATCAAGGAAAGCGGCAAACTCGTGGTGCTT